>JAQFVO010000995.1 GCA_027942505.1 Endozoicomonas sp.
CCGGCAATTGCATGCTCCTCTTTGGCCCAGGCACCAAAGTCAATCAGTTTACAACGCTCTGAACAAAAGGGACGATACTTACTCTCCGGCGACCAGAGAACAGCTTTACCACAGTGAGGACATTTAACAGATTTGGTCATGACTGGTTATTTAAAATCTTGCAAAGGTGAGCCGGCGCCACCGCAGTGGCGCCCGAAATAGCCTGTTAATCCGCCTGGGGCGGCTTAGGTATGGGAGCGAAGTCAGGCTTGGAACTCCCACCAATCAAGCCAAAGGTCAATGTGCTCCAGATGGATGGATCCACATCATCAAACACCTTGTAGCCAACAAAATTGCCATCACTGTCCAGAGACGGATGATCGGGGTAGTTAAGCTGCAAAATAGCCAGTGCCTTTGCGGCAGGCTCCGGCAGTTGCAAATGCTGGTAGCCTTCAACCATGATGGCCAGCGCCTCAGGAACAGCCGTCGTCTGCCCCATGTTCTCCACCACATACCGACCACGATTAACTGCCGCTACGTAGGCTTTGCGTTTGAGATAGTAATTGGCCGCATGAATTTCGTATTCGGCCAGACGATTGCGCAGAGCCACCATTCTCTGGCGGGCATCTGGCCCATAGGGGCTATCGGGGTAACGGACCAGCAGCTCGGCAAAGTCGTTAAAAGACAGTCGCGACTGCCCCGGGTCACGACGGGACTGATCCAGCGGTAAAAAGCGCTCAAGCAACCCCATGGACGCCGTATTGGAGGCCAGCCCTTTCATGTAATAGGCGTAATCCGCATCCGGGTGTTGAGGATGCAGCCGGATAAAGCGATCGGCAGCTGCCCTGGCCGCCTCAGGCTCACCGTTTTTAAAATACGCGTAAATAACGTCCAGCTGCGCCTGCTCAGCGAACGACCCGAACGGGTAGCGAGACTCAAGGACGCGCAGTGATTTGATCGCTTCCAGGTAGCGATCCTCATTAAGCGCTTTGCTCGACATCTGATAGAGCTCAGTTTCAGACAGAGACTCAGGTAACTCCTCATCCTGCGAACTGGTGGCACAACCGGCCAGAATACAAGTCGCAAACACCAGCAGCCAAGGCTTGCTAACCAGAGTCGACCGGAGACGGTTCAGTGTTGCTGTCAATATCATCATGTGTTGATTGGCTTCCGTACTCTTCGTGCGCATCAGAGGCTGACGAAGAAATGTGTGGTACACTCTGCGCAGCAAAAAACTGGCTTAAATCTGCATCAAACACGCGCATTAGAACATAGTCTATCGGAAAACGAAAAGACAGATTTCCCCAGCTTAATCTGCGGTCAGAGCTACTGGCGCAGATGCAGGAGGCCAAAAATTCACAACATTTAAACACGCTGAGTATGACTGAATGGGCGACGTTGTAAAAAAGATCGAACAGTGTATCCAAGTGCCTGATGAACACAACGGCCGGCGACTGGACCAGATCGCTGCGGCCTGCCTGAGCGATTTTTCCAGGGCCAAACTGCAAGAGTGGATTCGCGAGGGTTCTCTGCTGGTCGATGGCTCACCGCGCAAACCGAGCGACAAACTCATCGGCGGCGAGCAGCTCTCCCTGTCAGTAACAGTTGCCAGCGACACCACATGGACCGGCGAAAACATACCGCTGGCCATTGTCTACGAAGACGACGACATCATTGTCATTAACAAACCGGCCAATCTGGTCGTCCACCCGGCGGCCGGCAATTACACCGGCACCGTATTGAACGCCCTGCTGCACCATTATCCGGACAACGCTGCCCTGCCCAGGGCCGGAATTGTCCATCGGCTCGACAAAGACACCACCGGCCTGATGGTTGTTGCCCGCACCCTGGAAGCTCACACCGACCTGGTGGCACAACTGCAGGAACGCACCGTTCACCGCGAATACGACGCTGTTGTGTGTGGTGTTATGACCAGCGGTGGTTCAGTGGATGCCCCCATCGGTCGCCACCCGCATAATCGCCTGAAAATGGCTGTCGTTCGCGGCGGCAAACCGTCCGTGACCCACTATCGGGTAGTACAGCGTTTTCGTGCCCATACCCATATCCGGCTCAACCTGCAAACCGGCAGAACACACCAGATTCGCGTGCATATGAGCCACCAGCACTTCCCCCTGGTGGGTGATGATTTATACAGCGGTGGTCTCAAATTACCGAAATCCTGCCCCATTGGACTGGAAAATACCTTACGTGCATTTAGACGCCAGGCACTGCATGCGCGTAAACTGGGTCTGATTCACCCGACAACCGGCAAATACCTGGAGTGGGAAATCCCACTGAGTGAAGACTTTCAAGCCCTGCTGACCACCCTGACGGAGTGTGAAGCACTTTTTCCATGAGTCTTTTGTATGAGCACTGAACGCTACCTCTGGGCTGACTGGCCTGCACCTGAGCACATCAAAGCGCTGGTTACCACCCGTAACGGCGGTCTCAGTGCGGGCGGCTTTACCAGTTTCAACCTCGGTCTTGCCAGCGGTGATGACCCGGCAACGGTACACGCCAATCGTCAGCTATTGCAGCAAGAGCTGGGCATCACGCCACTGTGGCTACAACAGAACCACGGCGTGGACGTGGCCGATGCCGGCACAGACCCACAGGGAACAGCGGCAGATGCTGCCGTAGCCCGGCAATCTGGCACCGCCTGCGCGGTATTAACAGCAGACTGTTTGCCAGTTCTGTTCTGTGACCGTGACGGCACCACCGTTGCTGCCGC
>JAQFVO010001070.1 GCA_027942505.1 Endozoicomonas sp.
CTGGTGTAATACCAGTTTGGCTCATCGAAGCCGTTTAGGTGGGGCGAACCATCCCATTACGAAGGCACAAAGGAAGCCTTTTTTGTCTGTCAGGCGAGCCCTTTCTTTTCCAATTCAAGCCGGAACCCGGGTCACGCACGACTTGCGTCAAATGAAGCCTGCCGAACAGCCGCACCGAAGTGACAAGTCTCTTTTCGATCAATAAATGGTGCAAAATAATAAAAGATTATTGGACACTATTACCACCCCCGGCATGAAGAGCAGCAAGTAAGGTGATTCTGAAGCAAGTACAGAAAAGGCTGCAAAGCCACCAGCCAAGAACCATAAATGCACCGCTGCCAGAGGCCGCTGTATTGATTCCCCTGACCGATGATGATGAGCCGGAACTGATCTTTACCCGCCGGGCCTCGCACATGAACACCCACAGCGGTGAGGTAGCTTTTCCCGGTGGCAAGCACGACCCGTCAGACCAAAGCCTGGTCCACACTGCACTGCGGGAGTCGTATGAAGAGATGGCCCTGCCACCGGAACAAGTCACCGTAATTGGCCAGAGCGATGCGGTAATTTCTCGCTTTGGCCTCAAAGTAACACCTGTTGTCGGAATTATTGCCGCAGACACCCCGCTCAAAGCCAACACGGCCGAGTTGGACCGTATTTTCAGCGTGCCACTATCTTACTTCCTGGAAGCAAAAAACCTGACCTTCAGTCGGGTAAAAAGAGGCAACGGACACATTCACCTGCCCGCTTTCTGGTATGGGGAATACCTGATCTGGGGACTGACGGCGGTTATTCTGGTGGAGTTTCTGAACACCACTGTCGATGCTGGTATTGCTTTGCAGGCATCCTTCATCGAACACCATTTCGGACCGAAACGTCATTAACTAAACGACACAAACTACTGCCCAAGCAACTGCCGGCGAAGCTTTGGATACGATGTATCATCAGACAACCAGATGGCCAGAAAAGACCTTGCCAGTGCCGGATCATCCACGTGGCCGAGCAGCTGATTACCATAGTAAAACTCACCTCCCGAGCCTGTCAGCAGAAAGACCAGTCGATCACCCTTGCCCACATCCTGCCAGATCTGCCCGAGCTCACCAATCCAGCGTGCCCGATTGTCAGCAGCAACCTGCAAGTGCTGCCACTGCTCGTCGGTGGCCTCAAGCAGCCGCTCTTTGCTGACATTGCGCTGGTATTCAATAATCAGAGCCATATCGCCAGCATAAGGATCAGAGCTGTCGTAATTACCGGAAGGGGTTCTTAACTGAGCGTCGTAGATATCCCAAATACCCCAGGTCAGGGTGGTCTTGCCAACCTGCGGCCACGACTGCCAGGCGCCGGCCCATGAGTGCAGTGAAACCGCCAACCCGATGATAAAAACCGGCATTGCCGGTAAAAACAGCCCTGTTTCCTGTCTTTTCATGGCAGAACCCTTGCCTTGTTGTGGTAATTATTAACTGCTTGTCATTAACTATCTTGTTCCCTGACGACACTATACGACAAATATCGTAAGAATAATTATTTTTTCCCGGCCATAAACATCCGCACACTTTTGATGCAGTTATCCTTGACCTGAAGAATTTCAAATCGGCAGTTACCTATTTTCCAACAGACACTGGCGTCGGGAATGGCCTCCATCTCCTCAGTGATCAGACCGTTAATGGTGCGCGCATCTTCTGTCGGCAGTTGCCAGCCCAGGGCCCGGTTGACATCACGGATGGACACAGAGCCGTCGATGATATAACTGCCATCACCCTGGGGGGTAATCTCCTGAGAGTTGTCCGACACGTCAGTGGTAAAGTCACCGACAATCTCTTCAAGTATGTCTTCCAGTGTTGCCAGCCCCATAATATCGCCATACTCATCCACCACCAGGGCAGTACGTTCACGAGCTTTCTGGAAGTTAAACAACTGAGTGTGCAACGCCGTGGATTCGGGGATGAAGTACGGCTCATCAGTCTCTTGCAACAGTATCGCCTTGTTGAGTTCCTTCAGACTGAGCAAACGGGCAATCCTGCGCATATGCAGCATGCCGATGACATTGTTAATATCACCCCGATAGACCGGCACACGCGTGTGTTGGCACTCTTTGAGCTGGCGGATAATCTCCTCAAGATCATCCTCAATATCGATACCGCTGATCTCATTTCTTGGCACCATGATGTCATCCACCCGCACCTTCTCAAGATCAAGAATCCCCAGCAGCATCCCCCGGCGCTTGGTTGGCAGGCGCAGGCCCGACTCATTGACCAGGGTGCGCAACTCCTCGCTGGTGAGCTGATCTTCACTCTCTTGCCCGGGCCGAATGCCAAACGGGTACATCAACAGAGAGCAGATCCAGTTCACCAGCACAACCACCGGGTAGAGTAACTTCAGCAGCGGCACCAGCACCAGTGAAGCGGGAAAGGCCACCTTTTCCGGATACATGGCGGCCACGGTCTTGGGCGTCACTTCACCAAAAATCAA
>JAQFVO010001073.1 GCA_027942505.1 Endozoicomonas sp.
AGGTTACCAGCATCGATATCGGCAAACTGGCGATAATGACCGTCCAGCCGATAGGCAGGATCGCGGCCGATTTTGCCCAGGGTTTCGGCATCAGCTACCTCAATCCATTGTACGGTTTTATTGTCAGATGCCGGTATCGCACCGGCAGCGGTCAGGCTGGACAGGGCACCCAACCCGATAGCTGTTCCGGGCAACCAGGCCGACTGATGACATGTACTGTGCCGCTGTTTTTTGCTGGCTGGAGACTGGTTCTCGTCGTCCCTGCTGGCGACGTTATCCGCTCCCAGTGCCGCAAGATTGCTGCCAAACCAACGGGCAACTGCAGAGAAGTTCGCCACCCCCCCGATACAGGAAACAACAGTCGCAGGCAGACCGACGCAAACACAGATTATCCTGGCCGCCAGCTCGGTATGTTGCAATACGGAGTCGCAGTCTATTTGCGGCGGATCGGCGCAGAGTGTCGGAAGCTCCATCTGTATGGAACCCGACGCATAATCAGGATGGAGCGCTTTGAAAAAAGAGACAACGCAATGGGCTATGCTGATTCCGGGACCATGATCTGATGACTTACCCGGAGCACCCAACCAATTGGCGGCCACAGGTGCCGTCGATTGCTGAATCATAACCAGATCCTAAAATATATTTGGCGTTTATTTTGTGCTCCCCACTGCTGACTTTTTCAAATCACTGCAAACAACTGCCGTTTTTTCATTCGCTAAACGCATGCTGCCACATTGCCGAACATATCGCCCGCTGACACTCTGGGGCGGTGGGAGGATAAATAGAGCTGCGCCAGTCTAGACAGTTTTAGTTTTTAAGGCAGGAATATAAGGAAGTATCAAACTATTTCTTATTTCATTATGAATGCGAGCGCGTCATTTACACCCGCTATTTGCACAAACGCACTGATCCCGGCACTTGTGACAGGAATTACGACTCCGTCCAGAACAAGTGAAGCCAAAAACAAACGGTTGGGCTTTTTCGGGATGCATCCTGAAATGTGGAAACTATTTCAGGACAGTTCCTAAGCTTCCCCTAGTTATCATTCTCTGGGGGAAACAATGACAAATACGACGGAGGAGGGGGTGTGGTTAACACTGTAGCCGCCGGCCCGAACAACAACTCATACGGCGGAAGGTGGTCCTCGGCGTCGGCTCTTCCGGTGCTTGCGGCGCCTTGCATAATCGAGGTGAATTGCCGGGACCTCGGTGGATTTTCATTGTTATTAATAACAGCATCCCGCTTGTTAATAAGTTTCATTAACTCGATAAAGTGCCTGGTCGACCTTCCTTTTGGGTTAGAGGCCTCACAACTTATCCTTTCTCTGATGGTCGCACCAGGCGTTTGGGAGCGAACTGCAGTTTTGGCCACGATTCTGTCGACATCAGCACCAAACTTAATCAAAAGTTTAGCGGCATCAAAAA
>JAQFVO010001127.1 GCA_027942505.1 Endozoicomonas sp.
CGAGTTTCGATAGTTTTTTTCTCGTCAACCGGTGCCGGTTGTGGCACAGCAACCGTCAAGGGGGAGATGGTGATCGAATTGTCAAAGGGGTCTTTGATCAGCTGGTGTACGTCAATTGGCGCTTGAACGACGATAGATGGATGGAGTTCAAAGCGGATATTTTTTCGCATTGGTAAAGCGTCAGAGTCAAGCCCGATCAGGCAAGAGAGTACACCACGGTTTGGCATATGACCCGGCAGGTCAATCGGTCCGACCTCTTTGTCCTTATGTATGGGCCAGCTCAGACAATTGACGTTAATTTTATCTTCTTGCTCAGCGCGCCACGCCAATACTTCCTGATATCGATTGCCGGCACTTGACAGGCCCAGGCCGGAACAATAATCGGTATTGGCAGCAAGGAATACCAGGGATTTTGCCCTGTATGTGATCGACGCTCGGTACACATTGTCGCTGCCGGTGAGTATGGCATCCAGACTTTGACCACAGTTTGAAAGGCATATGCCGTTTAGTTTTGGGAAATTGACATCTTCAGTAAGGCAGTACACCTCGTCGATGTTCCCTTTGAACGCTTCCTGAGCCTCAGCAAATGCAGTAGACAGCGATTGTTCATCAACAACATCGGCGTTGATATAAAAGACATCTTTAGATGTTGCCCTGACTTTAGCCAAGGCCAGCAATTGCTCTTCTGAAGAATCAGCCAATGTCGTGTTATCGACAATAGCAATCTTGCTCCCCTGCCCTGCCAGTCTGGGAGACAGGCTGGTACCGATAGTGCCCAGCCCACCAATCACCAGACGATTGACTGTCTTCGCTGTCGATGGGGTGTCAGTCTCCGGTAACAGCTTTTCCAGTTTCTTGACCCAACGCTGGTCATCGCGCCAGGCTACTTCGTCATCAAGAGTGAGGTTAAGCAGTTCGCGGGTAATGTATTGGGCAAAATGATCTGGCGCGGGCAGATCAATACAGTTGCCGAAAAATGCCGGAAACTCATCACAGGCTGAGCGGACAAAACTGCTGGCAATGGCGCTGATATCACCATTTTCTCCTGTCTCATGAGCGACTCTCTGAGCGGCAAAAGTAACTACCGAAAACGGTGGGAAAAAGCCGGCGAGTTCCATCGCCTGCAAAGCCAGGATAAGTGGCGTGACAAAACGCTGATACTCACTCGCATCAGTAGAGTTACCGATGGGGGCAAAAAGAAAATAATCGACCGATTCGGTCAATGCCCTCAAAACTTGCTGCCAATGGTCAGGGTTGCTGGCGACCAGCTGGCCGGCTGGTTGATCGCTATTGGTGTCGGGTAAGCACAGCTGCACAGAGTCGAGCAGTACGACCGCGTTGATGGAGTGGCTAGCAAGCGCTGTTTGCCACTGTCGTAGCAGGGCCTGGTCGTTACTGAACAGGGCAACGGTTGTTGGTGGAGCAAGCCTGCGTAACCCCGGTTCAGGCTGCCATCGGCGGACAAAACACTGTTGTTGCAGGCTATTTTCACTGACCAGTAGCGATGGGTTCTGCCAGACAGGTATAAGCTCTTTTTCGTTTAGTTTGGCCAGTAGCTGGTTTCGCTGCAGCTTGCCAATGGCTGTTTTTGCAAATTGCTCAGCATCCAGCATATAGAGCTTGTGCAGGGCGACAGAGTGCTCTTTGCGTAGTATCAGTTGAATGGCATCAGCCAGTTCGGCAATGGCCTTGTTTTCCCGTTGATGACAGTGAATGGCCACCATGGCACCTTCGACACCTGTCTTAGGGTCAACATGAGCAAACACGCTTGTGTAGCCCGGTTCTACACCAGGCACTTGATTGATACTTGCTCCAAGCACATGACAGGGGATATTGAGACCGTTAATGATGAGAATGTCTTTTGCTCTGCCGGCCATTGTCAGGCCCTGCTCATCAATAAAGCCGGTATCTCCAGTGTCAAACCAGCCATCGTTGGAAAATGATTCTGCATTGGCAGTCGGATTCTGGTGATAACAGGGCAAAATGTACTCACCGCGAACTTGCAGGTGTCCGTGCTGGTGCCAACGAAGCAGATCACCACTGTCGTTAACGATACGGATATCAATACCAGGAACTGGCACACCAAGGCTGGTTAACAAAGACTCTGTCGATCTGTTGCCAAAGTGATGGTTGAAGGTAGCTCCTGAGCAGGTTTCAGTCATACCCCAGGACGGAATAATGGCGTTGGCCGGAAGACCATGTTGCGCCAGCAGGGCGATAAACTTATGAGATTGGGTGGCATCAATTGACTCGCCAGCATTAATGATAAAGTTCAGTCTTGACAGATCCCAGCGTTGCCGCCTGACCTCCTCAGCCCGGTTATTGATCAGTGCAAAGGCAAAATTGGGTGCCCAGCTGTAACTGACCTGGTATTGGTCACACAGCGCCAGCCAGCGTAATGGGTCCTGTAACACAAATGCTGTTGGGCACTGAATTTGCTCACGGGGTAACAGGCAATCTTGCAACAGGAACATAAACAGCCCGCCGGAGTGGTCCAGAGGCAACCAGTTAAGTGACACCGACGGTTGAGAAAATTGATTAAACAGCAGACATGAACGACTGTGATTTACTATTTGAGAGTGGGAAAGAGGGACAATTTTCGGCTCACAGGTACTGCCAGAGGTCAGCAGATAAAGGGCAGTATCAGTGCCACTGGCCACTGGTAACTGAACACTGTCAACGTCAGATACGCTGTTTAGCTGCTCAAAAGCTAGTACCTGACAATGGTCGTGTTCGGCAAGATATTGGGAAAATTGTTCGCAGCGATCCCCATCAGTAACAAGGACAGCATGGGGAAACATGGTCAGAACGCGTTGCAGGCAACCGGCATCTTTATCGTGTGCAGACAAGTTGCGACACACAGGTAGAGGCATACAGCTGGTCGCGGCCAACCAGGCAGCCCATAAAGTGATCACCGTATCGGCCTGAGATGTGGTTTGCACGACAATGGGGGATAAGCTATCGGACAGGTGAGGTGCAAGCCTTCGAGCCATGTTTTTGGCTCGAACCAGTAAGTCGTGGTAAGAGAACCGGTAGCTATTGTTTTCATCAAGAATGAAACGAATACCGTACTCACTTTTGGCCGCATGGTGCAGGGCATCGACCATTGTCTGACGCTCAAGTGGATCGGGAGGTAAAGGGTCACCGCTCATCTGGGCCAGAGGAAGCTTTTCAGCTGATGGTTTTTGCTCCGGATGAGGCTTGTTCAACATCGTTGTTGCAACAGGCAGACTAACCAAGGGCTTGATTTGCAAACCTTCGATATTCAGCGACTGAACGAACCTGTCGTCAATCACCGGGCAACGACCGAGCGCTGCCAGATCGACGGTACTGTCTGCGTTGTAGGGGATTGCTGTGACCGGTGCGATAAAATCTGGTATCCGTTCTATCAAACCCTGTTTTTCAGCCTGTTTTAGCTTTTCAATATTGTATTGTGATCGACCTACGAGATAGGCAACCATTGATTGATATTCATGAGCATTCGTTCGTGTAACAAGATGACAATCAATCGCCTGACAAACCTCGACCAGATATTGTACCAGGCGAGGATATTTGTTCTGTACTGAAATTATGTTCTGGCTTCTGGCTTTCACATTCGACTCCTGAGAATTAAATTCTAGGCTGACAAGAACGTATGTGGAGATCAGAGTAAGGAGTTACCTTCGATACAACTTGAACTAAAGTTCTGTTGGATTGACATCTGGCAGCTGACTTATTGGAACTGTCGTCAGCCGTTGTGCCTCTAACAGTTCAGCGCGTCAATATAGGCGACAGAATTTAAACTACAAATGACAATGTCTAAGTTATATTAATTTTTACCCTGCTTTTGCCGTAGTCTGGTGGTAATAATGAATATGATAGGAGGCTTTAGTAACGTTGATACCCAGCTGCCATTGTATTTAGTAGAAAAACGACCAAATATTTATTTCACTGCAGGTCAGTTCGATGAGCGCATTATCTGCGACCAGACGTTGGCCCGCCTGTCGCAGCCATTACCAGCATGCTATTTCTCAGCGGTCAACAAGCGCAGGGCTGAGTTTCTCGCCGGGCGAATGGCTGCTGCCAATGCAATCAGTCGTCTATGCGGATTTTGGCATACCCCTGGAACAAGTAGTTCCGGTGCGCCTGTCTGGCCGCAAGGGCTAATTGGCTCCATAAGCCATAGTAGTAATCATATTGTTGCTGTCGCCAGGCGCGGCGAGCAAAAAAACGTTGGCATAGGTATCGATCTGGAAGGAATTATTACTGCTGACCAGATTGACTTGTTAGTTAATACCGTATTATTGCCAGATGAAATAGACAGATTTGTGGTCAATAAGAGTGTGTGGGCAATGAGAATTAACTGTACGTTGATTTTTTCCCTGAAAGAGAGCCTTTTTAAAGCGTTATATCCAATTGTGGGCAAACGGTTTTATCATTCGGCGGCAACCGTTGAACGGTGCTCTCTCGATGGGGAGGCCTGCCTGCACATTGTTGAAGATTTATCATCAACGATAAAATCCGGGTTTCAAGTGACGGGATATGCCTGCCTGTACCGAGAACTTGTCATGACTATGGTTGTACCCAGAGTTGGAATGAGCTGAGCAGGACGGTGGTTGTCTGGCATATTTCTGTTTCAACCGATGTGGTCGAGCCCCACCTGAGACAGAGAGAGGGCTCTCGTACCGCTGTCATTGTGTACAAGGCTTGCGCGGGATGACAGCGGAGTCGCTGGTAATTTCTTAGTTACCACTCTGTCTAAATGGGATTCCTGACAAGGATGAGGAATGGTTGGTTTTTTCTACCATCCTCAAACGAACAACATCATCCGAGTATTTTCACTGACAACCCGGTTAGTGATTTATTTAAAAGCAACCGCTCAAATTGCTCAGTAATGTTTTCATACGCACCCCTTAACCAGATCATAAAGGCCACTCAGTTGGGATAATTGCGGGTCTTTCGCAGGGAGTTTGAAATGGAGCGTCTTGATTCGATCAATCCTGTTGCTATGCCACCATGCCAGGTTCAGGGATCCACAACGGGCCCTGTGCACAAAATAAAGAATTCTCACGAACATACCCACGCGCAAGGAGCCCCTTTAGCCAAACGCACATGCTATGCCACGGCATCAGACCTGAACAAGACTTCACCCC
>JAQFVO010001171.1 GCA_027942505.1 Endozoicomonas sp.
CTCCCTCCGTTGTGCCTCGCATAGCACCTGCCCAAGTAGCCAGAAATATGTGATTCCATATGGCCAGCTACTTAACCGGGAGCCTGACAACAAATTCGTTGCTAATCAGCGCCCGGTTGCTGTCACTGAGATTATGCCCAAGCATACTTAACTACGTTCAAACTTCAAGCTGGAGGCTGCTTGCCCTGGTACGGCGGAGGGAATTTTTACGGCGATTTTGGTCATTTACCGTGCTTGCGTTAGGCACTACCATTAGCACGCACTGAAAAACCGGTGCTCACCCAAACGCTGCCGGAGAATGAATGAATGAGTGAAGTGCTGGAAGAGTTGATCAACCTGCTGACGCTGGAACCCATTGAGAACAGAATATTCCGCGGGCAGAGTCAAGAGCTGGGCTGGGGACGGATTTTCGGCGGCCAGGTGCTCGGGCAAGCACTCTCCGCCGCGCGCCAGACCGTAGAGCCTGAACGGCATGTGCACTCCTTTCACAGCTACTTCCTGCGCGAAGGTGATAGCAGCAAGCCCATCATCTACACAGTGGACTGCATTCGCGATGGCAAAAGCTTTAATACCCGTCGAGTGGTTGCAGTACAAAACGGTCGTCCAATTTTTAACTTGTCAGCGTCGTTCCAGATCAGCGAACAGGGCCTTGAGCATCAGGACCCGATGCCAACCGTGATACCGGTTGATGAGGCGCTGAGTGAAAGAACACTGATCGAACGGCACAGCGACCTGATACCGAAGCCTCTGCAAAAACGGCTACTTAGCGATAATCCGATTGAAATCCGCTTTGCTGACCCGGCTGACCCGCTCGCAACGTCCACCCGCCCGCCCAACCACAAGGTGTGGATAAGAACCAACGGCACGTTGCCTGACAACCCGGGTCTGCACAAGTACCTTCTGGCTTATGCATCCGATTTTCAGTTTCTGACGTCCAGCCTCTATCCCCACGGTGCTGCCAGTTTTCAAAAGCCGATGCAGATTGCCAGTCTGGATCACGCCATGTGGTTCCACCGCCCATTTCGTATGGACGACTGGCTGCTGCACTGTGTCGAGAGCACCACTGCCAGCGGTGCCAGGGCGCTGGTCAGGGGGCAGATTTTTAACCAGTCCGGTGAACTGGTAGCCTCCACGGTGCAAGAGGGGCTGATCAGGCCACTGTAGCGTTAAGCCGTTTTTACTGCTGCTCAACGAGCCAGGGCAAATACTCGCCTGGCGTTAGCAGTAGTGACTGCTGCCACTTCCTCTCCATCTACACCCAATGCCACCCCGATAGCGTGGCAGACGTAGGGCAGATTGGCGGGCACATTGGCGGGCACATTGGCTTTTTTGCGCCGGCGCTGCCCCGGTTTTGGCTCTGGTTCCTCTGGCATCACCAGGTATGGGCGCAGATGTGGGGAGTTGGTCTCAATCATCAGGCGCTCACGCAGCGCCTCCCAGCCAACCCCCCTCAGGGCATCAATTAACTCCCCGTTGCGTACATCGGCGATCAGCCCGGTGACACCGATGGAACAACCAAGGTCAAGATACGCTTGCAGTTGCTCACGGGTGCCGGAAAAACAGTGCAGGCAGGCCATCTCCGGCGAAGGCAGCCTGTTAATATACTCACCCAGAATCGAGATAAAATCGTTGAAAGCACTACGCTCATGCAGAAAAAGAGGCTTTTGCAGTTCAACAGCCAGCTCCAGCTGATCCCGCAGAACGGCCTGCTGCACCTCCCGGCTGGAGAAGCGGTTGCAGAAGTAGTCCAGGCCACACTCCCCAATTGCCACACAACGACCACTCTCATCGTTGAGTAACAGATTTTTAAGGACCTCAATACCGCCATCGTTCTCGTAGAATCTGGCGGCGTGGGGATGACAGCCCGCCGTGAAATATAAGGGGCAGAGCGTCGAGACACGCTGGGCACCACCGAGGCCAAGGGATGCTTGCTGCTTGAGCATTTCCAGCAACACCTTCGCTGCATCCACTGAGCCCCTGATCGAATTGCCGGTAACGATGATTTCACCAACGCCACTGCGGGCCGCCTCGCCAACGACACCCTCCAAGTCTGAGAATTGGCGCTTGCCAATGAGAGTGGCACCAATATCCACCAGTGGCGTTGAATACTTGGGCAAAGACGACAGGTGTTCAAGGGTCACTCCCTGCTTTTTTTTCTGGTTTGCCGGCTGGCAAGTGACGCCGGAGGCTGACGGCGATCCCTCTTGACTAGGGGACAACCGACGATCCACGCCCTGGCGCCCCCCTCGCCCCCCCCTGCCGCGGGAATTCTGAAACCGGGTGGCGCAGGGCGGATGTCCGGAAACGGACTTGCCTGAGTAATTGGGGCGGCCCCTCCCTCGCTGGCCTTTCCCCCGGGCAACCTTCTGCCAATCGTCACCGTCAGTCTTGGACAAGAACGCCGGCGCCCCCGCATCAACCGGAAACATAACAATCTAACCCTCTACACAGCCTTTAATAATTCGTCTGTCAAAACAACGCCGACAAACGCTACTGATTATGACCTACCCACTCATTTGGCGACGCACCAGCCAGCTAGTCTATGCACTCACGGTAAAGACCAAACATCTATCGATTAGTTTCCTTATCCACAAACGGCACAAAAGAATGGAAAAGCGCCTCCCGGGAAAGCGGCAGCCGCAGAAGAAACCACCGCCATACCCGCAACGGCCGCAAAATGCACAGTAGCCTCTGTCCACAGAGGAAAAGAACAGCTCTTCTTTGTGCTCTTTGTGGTTTCCATCTTTTCAGGGCCTTTAGAGACCCTCGACAGCGTTTGGTGAGGGGATTCGACCATTGTGTCCCCCCCCATCAGCCTCTGATTTCCCATTGTTTACCCTGAGAATCCATACACCCATCAGGCTGGCAGCTGGCCAGCAAACACCTTCTTTGGAACCAGCCAATCAGGCTAGCTACAAAGTATTCTGGTGACCAGCTTACCTGTTAGATCAATTAAGAATAAAAAAATCAAAAAACACTATTAAATCCAGCCAAAGCACAAAAACAGCTTATGCTTAAGCGGGTCTGTGGGTTTACACTGAGTTGGTTTCGGACCGCATCTGCGTTTTCCGGTCACTGACACGGAGTTAACAGCCATGAAAAATACAGTATCGGGCCCTGCCACATTACTGCCCATTATCCTTTTCCTGGCAGGCTGCAGTGACTTTCGCTCACCCACCGAGGTACTTCCTGAACGTCTGGAGGCGGCCAGAGACCGGGCCATGGCTCTGTGCTCTGGTTGTCACGGGCCAGCAGGGATTGGTACGGCATCATACAACCCCAACCTGGCCTGCCAGAAAAAAGAGTACATGGTGAAACAGCTCAATTATTACCGCGACGGTTCCAGAACCACCCACCAACCCATGAGCAATATTGCCCGATTACTCAGTGAAGATGAGGTTGAGAACATCAGTGAGTGGTATTCGATCACTGGCTGCCAGTGATTTTGCTGACTAATTGCACAGGAACTTATCGGTGTTTTCAGTGTCTCAGTTTGGTAGGTAACCAAATGTTTGCGATTATACCCGATCAATTGGTCACAAGTTCAGGATAACCCGGCACCTGTGCATGTTTCACCGCTCTGGGGTCTATGTTCAGGCTGGCTCACATAACCGGCAAAATCGGTGTGTTATTATATTGAACCATCCGGTTAGTGATTCACAGGCATGCGAATGGTTTAGTACTCACTAAGGGAATAACAATAATCAGATCAATTAACTAGCAGAGTTCATCTTTGCTTTGGTTAAGGCAGGTGTTACATGGCATTAGCTTTGCAACATACAAATCATGTACCTCAAGACGATACCCGGATACGAACGGTTATCAACCAAGTATCGAAAAATATTTCGGACTCCAACGGTAACTTCAAATCCTGGGTGGTCAAATC
>JAQFVO010001181.1 GCA_027942505.1 Endozoicomonas sp.
ACTATTAACCCGACAGAAACTGACCGGACTGATCCAGGCCTATGAACTGTTGCGCCAGCCCGAAGGCCTGCCCCTGACTTACCAGGTCATTTATGGCGTGCTGCAAAAAAAACTTTGATCTGCCTGGCGCACAGGTTAGCTGTGAACCTTTTTAGCTGTCAGCAGTCCACGTGATGATAACGATAATTTTTTGCAGGCTCATTGATATGCAGGGAGTTCAGGGTGACAGTGGTAGCTACAGTAGTTCTGTCGAGGTGGATGATGGCTTGATGGGGCAAACAGGGGATCCCAGTCATTCCGGGCGTAGTGTTGCCGTGATCAGCCCTTCCTCATTGCAACCTGAGGTCCCTCCCCCACCCTACTCGGAATTATTTCCTGTTTCCCTGCCATCCTATTGGGAGGCGACAGGTGAGAGGCGAGTTTTTGCGCGTTGCACGATGACCCAGTTGGCAAATATGCGTGCGATAGTTGAAGGGCGAGTTCGTCTGCCAATCCTGGTAAGCCCCCCGGAGCTTGCCCATCGCCGGATTGAGTGCCTCAATGATGCCTTCTGCCGGCGTTTGTTAGAGGGGCTCGCCCGCAATTGGCACTTAGTGCTGTTGGTTGCGTCTCTGTGTTTCCTTGTGTGCGTACTTATCGTGATTTTGGTAAAGGTTTTCACACCTTCCGCCCCCTGAAAGAGCGGGACTCTCGCTGCTGTTCGATATGGCAGCAAAACAGTCGAGACCAAGTGCTCGGGGATTGACAGGCGGTGAACACTCATACGTGGTATCAGTCTAAGCCGAAACTACAATTGTTATCGCAGGTTCATTGAACATGTATGAGGTTCAGAGTAACACTGGGTATGATCGTCCCGCTGAGTTGGGTTTCAGCACACTGCAGCAAACAGACGGATCCGGAGTAAGTCACTCTGGGCGTGATGTTGCCATCATTTTCCAACCTGCAGTGTTGCCACTTGAGCCCCCGCCCTCCTATTCCGAGTCATTCCATGCTCCGCCGCCATCCTATCAGGAGGCGATGGGACTAGAGTGTGATATCGAGTCCGCACAGACGCCACCGGCAACTCCCCATCACGAGGTTGAGACTGCCAATCACACGCCCTACGGGTGTTGGTGGGAACCGTGCACCCCCCGTTGTGTGATTGTGGTTGCGACCCCCATTTTAAGTCTCTTGATTGGCGCATGTTCCTTGTATTTATTCAGAACTATTCTAGGCTCCACCTCTTGAAAGAGCCGGGTTCTGACAGTGGGTTGGGGTAGCCTGACTCCGACACAGGAGCAATATTCAAGGCTCTCCAATGGCATGCAGGCTATTGGTGATTCCCCCCCTGGTGTCGGTCAAAACTAAAACAATTTCGATATTTTGCACCCAGCCTCCATTCATCCTGAACAGTCAAAGGATACATGGCTCAGTACGTTGGACCGGAGCCCCCGACTGGCCCGGGACGAAAGAAATTCAAAAGACCATGGACGTATAGGTTATTTCGGGACAATGCCAAAGTCTTTTCTTGAATTGAAAGCATCCGGGCAGCAAACCTTTGCACCAGGATTCGGCCATTGGGACCACAACGGTTCTTGCCCTTGGTTGATGCTAATTGTGGAAACCTCCGGCACCTGAAGGTGCGAGATTCTGGCCGGCTGGTGTGGCAAAATTTTTGGCGCAGAGGCAACGCTGGCGGCTTTTAAATGGCATGTAGGCAAAAAGGGAACTTTTTTACCTGTGATCAGTCAGAACGTCCACTGAGTTAATTTTTACAGGTTCGTTACTATGCATGGAATTCAGGGCAACACCAAGACGTATGAATTTCCCTCTGGGCTGGACGTCTGCACGCAGCAGAAACCACTTGAGTCCGGGGTAGATCACTCAGGGCGTATTGTTATCGTCTGCCAATCCAACGACTTGCCGTCTACTCCCCCGCCTGCCTACTCCGAACATGACTTCGCTGAACCGCCACCCTACAAGGAGTCAATGGGGCATGAGCAAGATGTCAAGTCCGCTGAGAAGCCCACTTCACAGGTGCCCGTTAGCATCAAGGTTCCAAATTCCAAAATCGCTAACCACAGAGCTTTGCATGAGCGGATATGCGAAAAATATGTGATCCCGGCTGTGATTGTTTACACATTAATCGCGGCGGGCGTATGTACCTACTTCATGGTAATGGTTGCTGAAGCTTACAACTCCTGAAAAACCGGGTTTCCAGCCGGTGGCAATGTATCCTGCGCTAAGGAGTCGTCTTTAAATAA
>JAQFVO010001199.1 GCA_027942505.1 Endozoicomonas sp.
CATTGACTATCTGGACGGACGCATTACCGAGCTAAACCAGCCGGTGAACGGGTTTCGACAGAAAGCCATTGAGAACCTGCGTTATCACCTCAGACATCTCAACAATGACAGAGTTAGTCAGCAGACATTGATCGGCACACTGGCAGAGAAAAAAAACAAACTGGCCCGAAATAATATAAAACCGCTAGAGCGTGCCATTGAGTGGTTGAGGTATCAGCAATCTCCTCCCACTGGCAGTTAACCACTTCAGCGGACCTACAGATAGGCTGACCTGCTTGTTAGTCACTCGATGCTGGTATTCGTTATTGTCTTGTACAGCGCGGATGATTTTGTGAAGTGACTTCCTCGCTGCCAATTTACATAATCATCTAAAGGGATTTTACATGAACATTCAGGGCACACCTTCTCCGGCAGTAGAGGTCAAAAAAACCACCCTGCCTCCCAGTAGTCTTGCACACCTTAATGGCAGAAAATTGAACGTTGTCGTTGCAGCGCAACAATATCGTGGTGCAATGCTTACATCTCGGGGCTTTGGAGATGTCACAACTGGAATGAGACTATTGGGCTACCTGAAGGAACGTCTCACCAATGCCAATTGTTCTTTTGTGCTTGGGCACTACGCCGAAGACCGGGAGGAATTGGCCAGATTAAAAAAAATTACCGACCATGCAGACGTTAAAAAATATATTCTTTGCGGTCATAAAGACAATCCTTTTTGCGGTATAACTCCGGAACAGATGAACTGGGAGCATCAAACCTCAGAAGTCATCGACCTGCTTGACAATGCAGACCTGATCGTTCACGCCCCCAGCAGCTTTATTGCGCCAGTTATAAACTCTCTGGAGAAGTACTCGTCAAAATTACTGGCTATCAGCGAATACGAACATTCCGGTAACAATGGTCATGAGGAAACCACACCCATTAAAACTCTGAACATGGGCTTTCACAAAAGCCGCTTATACTTGGAGGACGTCCAAAGTGATGCTACTGATTTTAACGACCCGGTGCTGGCTAGTCACTGCCTGAATCCAAACACTGACAGTATGGCAGGTAAAAGACAGCCATTTTACTTTGCTTACGGTCACACTCACCTATTCGTGGCGCAAATGCTGAGACTTATGTTGCTGGTAGAGGGAGGTGACGAGAGAGAAGTGGTCCTGGTCACTACGTTTCATTATGACCCTGAGCTGATTGAGATATATTCCGAAGAACTTGCACGAGGTTGGTGCCCATATGGTGTGATCAGACTACGCTGGTTCGACACAGGCAACAGCCTGCCAGAAAAACATGACTTTTTGTCGGGCTCAGACGAGCAACCAGAGAAACGCGTGAAGGTGATCACGCCAGAATATTTGAACAACAGTGATTTTCTCCTGTTACAAAAAGGCTCGATATTAAACTACAGCTCCGGAGATATCAGTACGTCAGACGTTATTGCCCTAGGTAAAATCCCCATTCTCGACCCTTCCACAAAGCCAAGTCTTTTTCAAGGGTTCCATGAAAAAATGAAGGCGTTCTGTGCACTCCCAGGAAATCAAGAATATGATCCTCTTTATAAGACATGGATCGATTCTGCTGGCAGTTTTGGTGCCTCGAAAGCTTTTTATCGAAAACACTCAGACCTCCGTTTTGAAGCTTTGCAACAACTGAACAGCCCTCAGTGGCAACGCTTCGAACAGGTATTTACCGACTGGTTAAAACAGAACAACGAAACGGACACTGTGATATCCAGAGAAATCTCTGCAATTCTGGATGCTGCAGAATCTTCAATCAAGTGAATGAACTTTTCAGTGCGCTATTAAAGATGCTGGCGCGCTGGCAAAAAATAAGATAGAGCTTGAGTCGGACTCAATAAACTATCAAATATCAGAATCTGCTAAGGATGCCCATCATTCCCAGCCGGGAAATTTATGGACACCCTGTTTTA
>JAQFVO010001227.1 GCA_027942505.1 Endozoicomonas sp.
CTTGGCCTTGTCCTTGGGTTTATAGGGCCTTGCCGGCATTATCGAGCAACCAAAGTGTTCAGCCATGTGCAGGTAGCTTCGGTTGATATCCGGGTCGTAGCGACAAGCTTTGGTTACGGCACTGCGAAGGTTATCCGGCACCAGCATTTCAGGTACCCCGCCAAAGAACTTGAAGGCACGCACCTGGGAGCAGATAAAGTCGACAGAACCCTGAGTCCAGGAAGCCTCGGCAAAGGTGTAATTGGAGGCACCCAGAACGGCGACGAAGATCTGTGCGGGCGCGGTTTCTCCGGTTGTCTTGTCCACTACAGGCACGGTCAGGCCAGCGTAATCAACAAACAGCTTCTCACCGGCGCGATGATGCTGGCGCATGGAGCGCTTCTGTTTGTCGCTCCACTGCCGGTAACGGTGGCAGAACTGAGAGTAACTGTAAGCGTTGTGTGGGTATGCCTCACAGTACTCCTCCCACACCACCTGCTTGGTCATTCCCTTGGACTTCAGCTCCGTGTGAACTTCCTGCCAGTCGGGGTCGACCATATCCTGCACAGCACTGGTAACCGGTGTCGGTGCCAGTTTGTTGATCAGGGCCGTGTCGTCCATGGTTTCAGGCAGTGGCCAGGTTAAGCCGACAGCCTCGAACCGGTTCAGGTATTTATTAACCGCCCCTACGCTGACGCGAGCACTTCTGGATATTTGCCGGGTGGTGAGCTGGCACTCGAACCGAAGTCGAAAGATCTCCCGTAATTTACGCATTGATAACCCCTTTTTCTTTTTCATGCCGCTGAACCCTTTTTTCCATGGATTAATACGAACGGCACAATATGAATAAAATCAATGCTTAAGAGAGGTTTTTAGTATGGTTTTACAAACCATTCTGGCAATATGAACACTGATTCTGGAGGGTGTGAACAGTGATTCTGGAAAATTCCAAAAAGTGTTCACGGTAAAACCAGAATAGGTGTTCACGCTCGGCCAGAATGAGCGTTCACGGTTGGCCAGAATGAGCGTTCACGATGGGCCAGAATATGCAG
>JAQFVO010001233.1 GCA_027942505.1 Endozoicomonas sp.
ATTAACAACTGCCCCCTTACCCGTGTCGAGTTTAACCCGGGCGATCGCGTAGAGAGCCACGAAGGCTGGGACATGCAGGTTACCGAAGTGGTAGAAAAAAATGGCCTGCTCACCTACTACGGCCTGTCGGGTGACGGAGAAACACGACAACTGCCGGAAGCCGAGCTGGGCAATCATATCCGCTTTAACAAGCCTCAGGATCGTATGCTGGCCGGTCAGATTGATCAGAACAGCAACTTTACCCTGCGCTACAAAACCCTGCTTTATAACTACGGTCTGCGTAAATCCCCCATGCGTGGTCTGATCGGTCCACGTACCAGCCTGATTCCGCATCAGCTGCATATTGCCCGGGAAGTGTCCCAGCGCCACGCCCCCAGGGTCATGTTGGCGGATGAGGTGGGCATGGGTAAGACCATTGAAGCGGGGCTGATTTTGCACCAGCAATTGATCACTGGACGCGCCTCGCGCGTGCTGATTCTGCTGCCCGAAAGTCTGGTGCATCAGTGGCTGGTGGAGATGCTGCGCCGCTTTAATCTGCGTTTCAGCCTCTTTGATGAAGAGCGTTGTCGCCAGTCACCAGATGAAAACCCGTTCAGCACCGAACAGCTGATCCTGTGCAGCATAGACTTTCTCTGTAATGACGAGGAGCGTCGACAGCAGGCCCGGGAAGCGGGCTTTGATCTGCTGATTGTTGACGAAGCCCACCACCTGATCTGGTCGGAAGAGGCATCCAACGACGAGTACCAATGTGTCGAGGAGCTAGCCCGGGAAATTACCGGGCTATTGCTGCTGACTGCGACACCAGAACAGATGGGCGCCCAAAGTCATTTTGCCCATCTGCGTCTGTTGGACCCGGACCGCTTTCACGATCTGGCCAGTTTTGAGGCAGAGCAGAGCGGCTACCAGCCGGTGGCTGAGGCCGTGCAGGAGCTGCTGCACAGCAAAACTCTGCCGCCCGGGGCGCGCAGTCACCTGATCGGTTTTCTGGGCGAAGACAGCACCCCTCTGATTGACGCCCTTGGCGACGAAGACGCCAGCCAAGCCGCCCGTACTCAGTTGCTGCGCCGACTGCTGGATCGCCACGGCACCGGCCGGGTCATGTTCCGCAATACCCGCGCGGCCGTGGGCGGTTTTTCCGGTCGTGCGGTGCAAGGCTACCCACAGCCCCTGCCCGAGCTGTACCAGATCGCCCTGGAGGAGGAGACCAGTCAACGTCACAACCTCTACCCGGAGCTGGCCTATCAGGCCCAGATTTGTGTTGACGATATGGACCCGTGGTGGAAAGTCGACCCACGGGTGGACTGGCTGATCAACCTGCTGAAACTGTTGCGCAAACAGAAAGTGCTGGTGATCTGTGCCAACGCCAACAGTGCCCTGGACCTGGAAAATGCCCTGCGGATTTTATCTGGCATTCCGGCGGCAGTGTTTCATGAAAACATGAGTATCATCGATCGTGACCGGGCAGCGGCTTATTTCGCCGAGCAGGAACACGGCGCTCAGGTGCTGGTCTGCTCAGAAATCGGCAGTGAAGGTCGCAACTTCCAGTTTGCCCACCACCTGGTTCTGTTCGATCTGCCTGGCCACCCGGACCTGCTGGAACAACGCATTGGCCGCCTTGACCGCATCGGCCAGAGCGAAACCATCAAAATTCATGTGCCCTACCTGCTGGATACTGGTCAGGAAGCCCTGTTCCACTGGTACGACCAGGGCCTGAACGCCTTTGCCGATACCTGCCCGGCGGGTGCCATGGTCCAGCTGAGCCTGGGCCAACAGCTGACGCCCTATCTGCAACCGGGCAGCCAGACCTCTGCCGAAGCCATGGGCGAACTGCTGCAGCAGGCCGCCGCGTTAAACCAGCAACAGCTGGAACTGCTGCACAGAGGCCGGGACCGTTTACTGGAGTTAAACTCCCGCGGCCTGACCAGCAATGAAGACATGATCAACGACATTGAGGAGCAGGAGCAGCCAAGGCAGCTTAAACGCTACATGGAAAAACTGTTCGAAGGCTTCGGTGTTGAGACAGAAGATTACTCCAAACACTGTCTGGTACTGCGCCCTGGCAGCCATATGATCACCACCTTCCCGGGCCTGCCTGATGATGGCCTGACCGTAACCTTTGATCGAGAGATGGCACTATCCAGAGAAGATATGCAGTTTCTTACCTGGGAGCACCCCATGGTCAGCGAAGGCATGGACATGGTGCTGACCAGTGAAATGGGCAACACCGCCGTGGCCCTGCTGAAAAACAGAGCGCTGAAACCGGGCACCATGCTGTTAGAGGCCATCTATGTGGTGGAGACCAGTGCCGATCGCACCCTGCAACTGGACCGCTATCTGCCAGCCACCCCCATTCGCTGCCTGATTGACCCGGGTTTCAATGACCTGTCTGAAAAAGTGGCTTTTGAAACCCTCAATGCCCAGCTGCAACCGATCAAGCGTGCAGTGGCGAAGAAGCTGGTCAATGCCCAGCGTGCCCCATTTCTGGCCATGCTGGATAAGGCCGAAGGTTACGCCAAGGAGCGGGTACAGCCCATCGTGGTTGAGGCCTGCCAGAGTCTGCTGGGTGATGTGACCGAAGAGATTAAACGACTGGCGGCGTTGAAGGCAGTAAATCCTAACGTGCGCAGCGAAGAGATTGAGTATCTGAAAAACCGGGCGGCTCTAGGCCATCAGGCGCTGCAAAAAGCGGTACTGAGACTGGATGCCCTGCGGATGATGATTGTGGGCTGATACTCCCGGGATGAACTGGTACGACCATTGAGAATTATTTCTGCGACGCTGGCAGTCCTGCGTGCCCCTGCTTCGAAGGTGTCGCAAAAGGCCCTGAAAAGAAGGGAACCACGAAGGACACGAAGAGCACAAAGGAAAAGAAAAGCTCTTATTTGTGCTCTTCGTGTCCTTCGTGGTTTGAGGCTTTTATGCTTTTTGCGACGACCTCAAAGGCAGAAATGCGCCAAAACTCCCGACTCCACGGAATCAACGACGATACGCTCTCAATCGCTGTTGCCATCAGACCGGTGCAAAGTGCTCAACCATCAGCTGCAGGTTCTGCTGGCCGCGATACTCATTGATGTCGAGCTTATAAACAGCCTGGATCCGACGAATATTGGGATTGGGCCAGGCCTGGTTATCGATATTGAAGGCGATGGCATCGAGCCACAGTTCGCTGCCTGGTATTTTCAGAACCATTTTCAAGTGTTTGTCGCCCAC
>JAQFVO010001293.1 GCA_027942505.1 Endozoicomonas sp.
TGAGCCGGCTGTCGTTATCTCTGTCCGCTGGCAAGCAACTGACGTCCCTCTGGCTTATCTCACCCTTGCAGTGATAGCAATGCGTTATAAACGGCCCGAGCTTTAACTCTGGGAAATGCTTTTTACAAGCGGGACAAGGCCCACGATTCTTTATCTGAAGGTTTACGGCACTCTCCCCTGTCGGAAGGGGACGATGTTCACGACCACTGACCTGCATATTTGAGCCCTTAGTGTCAACGGTTGTCTCACAGGCAAAGAAAATCCAGCTAGCAAATAATCTGTTGTGTATTAGCTGACAGCTTCACCTGGGATCAATAGCGTAGACTTCAACAAATGATTTCAGTTCATGAAACCACCAAAGTTCTCAGGGTAAACATTAAGAAATCACAGGGCACTGAGTGAATCAATACCAACCATTCGTCATCCTGGCGAAGGCGGTGATCAACGGCCCTCAGCAGACTTCCACCTTCGAGGTTGTTGAAAAAAGGATAAAAAACTTGAACCACAAAGACACGGAGACACAAAGTTTTTTCCGGGCCTGCTCAGGCTACGCCCGGCAGACGAAAAAGGCTTCCTTTGTGCCTTGGTGTCTTTGTGGTTCAAGGCTTTTATGCTTTTTGCGACAGCCTGGGAATAAGGAGGGCATATTCCCGGCTCCCCAAGCTTTATGTCATGGCCCTCAGGCAAACCATTCCCGGGTCTTGAGTGCGCTGCGCATTTTAGCCATGCAAACGCCGTTGTTGAAAAATGGAACTTTTCAATACATCAGACATCTAAAATGTTGTACCAGCGTTTTGCGCCAACCCAGCTCTCCATTATTTTTTTGGATAGTCTCTTGGCTAAACATTCACTACCAACAACATGAGGTTTTTATGAGCCCAGTTAATTCTTCCCTCGATAACCCTTCTTTTGGACTTTATAGACTGCACCCTGAAGCCTTTGATGCAATGAGTCACTTTCATCACCGGGTATGTTCCATTGTGATAACGGGCGATCCTGGTACTAGTACTAGATTTGAAGTCAAGACCCAATGCACTAACGAGAACAATGGCGGACGCAAGCCTTGTGAAGGCAGCATTCGATTCAACCTTGCTACGCAAGGACCTTATCTGGAAGTAGCAGAATTAAATCATAGTCCCTGGTGTCCCAAAGTAGCATTGACCCGCAGTACAAAGCACATCCTTCAGGACAGGGCCTGCAATGATCCGGGGTTTCGCACCCATTTTTGTGACTATCTAGAGTATGCATTTAAATTAGCCGACTTAAATCTCTCGAACCAGAGCCGTAAGAGGCAAGCTCTGGAAGATGAGGCCTACAGGGAAAATTCTGACATCCCTTGTACCCCCCATGATGTGTATGAGGCCCGAGCTCTCAGGGATCAGATTGAGGAACTAAACATTTTTGTCGCAGAATATTACATCAACCATTAGCCATCCATTTGCGAGCTTTGACATTGAGCAACCACTGCTTTCCCCCGACGCGGGATGGGCAGTGCCCCCCTACCCCGGGTAACCTGCAAACCGCCGCCGTTTTACCACGGACTGAGCTGGCACGAGTATGCACTTGTGACTGTTGACATTGGTGTCGCTTTTCCCCTGTAATCGAAACTGACATAACAAAAAACCAGGTGCTGGCCGTTCAAGAAAAATAACCGCGCCCGACAGGGCCGAAGACCAGAGCCTGCTGCACAACATACGGAGGGAACCCGTTATGTTCAGTCAGATTACCGAGGCACGC
>JAQFVO010000118.1 GCA_027942505.1 Endozoicomonas sp.
TTTTCAGGCCGCAAGAACCGTGCAAAGCAGCTAGCCACGTCAGCCGGAGGGTTTCTGAATACACCGCAGCCCCAGGCGCCGAGAATCAGGTGTGGATAACCGCGGGCAACAGCAATCGATAATATTTTCTCAACGCGGTTATCTCTTGTGGATTGTATTTTGTCAGCAGCAAATTTGTCGACGCTAGACAAATTGATCGCTGGTGCCGAGATAAATGAGACGGGGTAGGGCGCTATTAAATCACCAGTGTCGTTTTTAAACACGGGCACCTGCTGTGAGTAAATCATGACGTCAGAGTAAAAGCCCCTGTTCTCTCTTTTGTTTGTAACGTTGAATTTATACATCATTGGCTCGGCATTTAGTGAAGCTGTCAAGGCCGATGCCCTGGCAAGGCTCTCTTCCTGAGCGTTTGCTCCTTTGAGAAAACCACCTCCGGGGTTCAGTGCCGAGGCAAAATTCAGGCACAATAGCGGTGCATCGCCAATTTCGGCTCTTATCCGTTGACAGGCCTGTAGCGTGGTCTCAAAAGTCACTTCCATCCTGGTCTGTTGTGCTGGTGCTTGTTGCAGCAACTGGTCCCGGCGTGCGAACAGTTCTTCATGATCAAGCCCGAACGTCTCGGTATGCTGAACACTGTGCCTGATCATTTTCTTCAAACTCTGAGGTGGGGTGAGTAAGTCTTCACGAAAGGTCTTCGGAGCGTCCAGCAACGCCTTAGTATCCTCGGCGATTTTCTTTCGTTTCCTCAAGTCTTGTGAAGACAGCAGCTCAAGAGGGTTCTGGCCGCGCAGATATTTGTTCAGCAGTTCTGTATCTTCAGGAGTTGCCTGAGCCTTTTTGGCTGAGACAGTTGGTTGACCGGATGGTGCACCTTTTTTGGGATTTTTTGTTTTTCGATGGCGATTGACTTTTCGGTCAACCAGAGTTTTTTTATCCGGGCTCGGGCTGTCCCTCTCAAAACAGCCTCTTGTCTGCCCGGTTTCTGGTTTTTTTATCGAATCTGCAACGCCACCTGGCTGGGGTAAAACAGGTGTCTGTAAGTTGGAATTGATCATTGAGCGCAGTCCTTGTTTTTCTGAGGCTGATAACTTGCTGAGAAAAATCACTTGAAAAGAGCTTCCTACTTTTTTTTGACTATCTTTTCAGGTAAAAGTTGCCGCCATCTGGTGTTTGCAAGAGTTGGCTGTAATGCTCAGAATTTCAGAAATTTTTTACTCCCTCCAGGGGGAGACACGAACGGTCGGCTTGCCTACCGTATTTATCCGCCTTACTGGCTGCCCGCTGCGCTGTCGCTGGTGTGATACTGAGCACGCCTTCAAAGGCGGTGAGTTGCTGTCGATTGAGGCAGTGCTGGCGCAAGTAGCTCAGTTCTCCCCCAGGTTTGTTACGGTCACCGGCGGAGAGCCTCTCGGGCAACAAGAGTGTTTGCAACTGCTTACAGCCCTGGCCGATCAGGGCTACGAAGTCTCTTTGGAAACCAGCGGTGCCATCACGCTGGCACAGGTAGACCCGAGGATTGTCAAGGTGATGGATCTCAAGCCCCCGGCCTCAGGTGAATCGCACCGCAACCTCTATGACAATATCCCGCTTCTGGATAAAAAAGATCAGCTGAAATTTGTTATTGCTGATCGGGACGACTACCAGTGGTCGGTGGCCAAGCTGATTGAATATAACCTGGCCGATCGGGTGTCAGATGTGCTGTTTTCACCGGTCAGCGAAACCATGTCATCCGAACAGTTAGCCGGTTGGATTCTTGAGGATCGGCTGCCGGTGCGGTTTCAGTTGCAACTGCATCGTGTGATCTGGGGTGATCGTATTGGCGTCTGAAGATGACGATTTTTTCATTAAGCCTGCAACCGCGTTGTGGGCCGACTATTTGCATGCTATCCAAAGGTGTTGTAGATGAGAAAGGCAGTAGTCCTGTTGTCTGGAGGGCTGGATTCGGCAACCGTGCTGGCGATGGCCATAGCCGAGGGTTATGAGTGCTACTCGGTCAGTTTTGATTATGGTCAGCGCCACCGGGCTGAACTGAATGCTGCCCGGCGTGTGGCTGAAGCCATGGGCGTGCGGGAACACAAGGTGTTAACGCTCGGGTTGACTGCCATTGGTGGTTCAGCGCTGACCGATGACACCATTGATGTGCCTGACTTTTCGGATCCGCTCAAGGAGCAAGCCAGTGCCATTCCGGTGACTTATGTGCCGGCCAGAAATACCGTTTTTCTCTCACTGGCCCTGGGCTGGGCTGAGGTGCTTGGGGCGCGGGATATTTTCATTGGCGCCAATGTGGTGGACTACTCCAACTACCCCGATTGCCGACCCGAGTACCTCAAAGCATTTGAAACCATGGCCAATCTTGCCACGCGGGCCGGGGTGGAGGGCGATCTGTTCCATATTCGTGCACCGCTGATGGATTTGACCAAGGCCGGCATTATTTCTGCCGGGGTCAGGCTTGGGGTGGATTACGCCATGACCGTCTCCTGTTATCAGGCTGACGATCAGGGAGCTGCCTGTGGTGTTTGTGACAGCTGTATATACCGGCGCAAAGGGTTTAAGGAGGCAGGCGTGGCTGACCCGACACGGTATCGTGAACGTACCGTCGGACCCTAAACCCGCCATCTTTTTTTTACCACGGAGGCACAGAGACACAGAGGAAAAGATTTTTTTTCTTACTCCGTTACTCCGTGGCAAACTGCTGTTTTGTGCTCTTGGTGGTGCTGTCTGAACCGCAAGAAATCCTTTGAAAATGCAGAGGTTAGTTTAATCTACACCTTTCAGTGAGGCGCCGGGTGCAATATGCTTGTAAATTGAACTGTGCTGAGTATAATCTCACGAATCGGGTCGTTAGCTCAGTTGGTAGAGCAGTTGGCTTTTAACCAATTGGTCGTAGGTTCGAATCCTACACGACCCACCACTTCTTTCGGGCGCCAGCCTGTCCTGTTGAAAAAATCCAGCCTGCTTATCAACCAACTCTTCTGTTGGACTGCCTAACGTGTGTTAGACTTCCTGCCATGTTTTCCGCAGTACCTTACGTATGAATGCAGTGACAGACAGAACTAACGTTCGGGATCATCTGCACAAGACTCAGCGGTCGTTGGATCGAAGCGCAGAGTCAGGCAGGAAAACCCGAATCAAACAACTTCTGGAATCGCTGAATGCGGTTCTGGTCGCCCACTTTTACACCGACCCCGTTATTCAACAACTGGCCGACGAGACCGGCGGGTGCGTTGCCGACTCGCTGGAAATGGCGCGCTTTGGTGCCCGCCACAGCGCCAGCACGCTGGTGGTAGCTGGTGTCCGCTTTATGGGCGAGACGGCAAAAATACTCAGCCCGGAAAAAAGGGTCTTGATGCCAACCCTGAAGGCAGAGTGTTCCCTTGATCTTGGTTGTCCGGCCAGTGAGTTTTCTGCGTTTTGTGATCAGCATCCTGATCGGACTGTCGTCGTTTATGCCAACACCTCCGCCGCGGTAAAAGCCCGGGCTGACTGGGTAGTTACCTCAAGTTGCGCCCTGGAGATTATTGATGATCTGGATGCCCGGGGTAAAGCGATCATCTGGGGGCCTGACAAATACCTTGGCAACTACATTCGCAAAAAAACCGGGGCCGATATGCTGTTGTGGCAGGGCAGTTGTATTGTCCATGAGGAGTTTAAGGCCAAGGGGATAGAGGATCTCAAGCACATCCACCCCGGTGCCGCTGTGCTGGTGCACCCGGAATCCCCTGAGGCGGTAGTGGCGCTGGCTGATGTGGTTGGCTCAACCAGCCGATTGCTGCGGGCAACTCAGGAGCTGGCTAACGACACCTTTATCGTTGCCACCGATCGTGGAATTTTCTACAAAATGCAGCAGCTGTCACCGGGTAAACAGTTTATCGAAGCGCCCACAGCAGGGCATGGTGCCACCTGCCAGAGTTGCGCTCACTGCCCCTGGATGGCCATGAATACGCTTGATGCTCTGCACGGGTGCCTGGAGCAACCAAGCCAGCAGAGCATCATCGAGATCAGTGGTGCTCTGCGTGACAAAGCGTTGGTACCGCTGCAACGAATGCTTGATTTTACTGCCTGCCACTGAGCAGGGCCTGTCATCATGAGTTGCTGATTTTCTGCCGGTACTTATGAACATCGTTCAGCTTCTGCTGCAGCTTGGCCTTCAGAGCGAAGCTGCCTTCAGCCATTGTCACTGCGTATTGCAAGTGCTTAATGGCCTCGTCCGTATTGCCGTTGAGGAAGAAGTATTCGGCTCTTGATTGATGCAGGCCAATAATGTCACCCGCCAGTCCTTGCACTTCTGCCAGTTCAAACCAGATGTCCGGGTCCTCCGGGCGCAGACGGCTGAGCTTTTGCAGTGTTTGCCGGGCATCGGCATAGTTTTGCTGTTGCAGTAAAATCTCTGCCTGCGCCGCCATCAGAGGGTAGTCGTTGGGATGCGATTTCAGGGCTTTCTCAATCTGTGTCAGCCCCTCTTCGGCTTTGCCGGTTTCTGCCGCCAGCAGAGCCTCAGTAATGATCAGGTGCTGGTTAGCAGGGTAGCGCTGGCGCAGCCAGGTCAGCTGAGCTTCTGCTGCCGGGTAATTGCGGGTTCTCAAGCTTGTCAGGGCCAGGCCGTAGCGGACGGTTGCTGAAGCGGGAGATGTAGTCAGCTGTTTTTGCAGTTGTCTGGCCATTTCATTGGGGTTGCTGCTGCCAAGGGCAGCAGCGCGCACTCTCATCAACTGGTAATCCAGTGAGCCTGTGGTGGTGCTCAGCTGCTGGACGGACATCTGGTCGGCCCTGGCCCGTGAGCTGGCGATACGGTTTTCTGTGACCGGGTGAGTAAGCAGGAACTCGGGTGGCCGGCTGCCGTAGAGGCTGGCCTTGTTCATCTGTTCAAAGATTTCTGGCATGGCCTGAGGATCGAAGCCAGCCTTAGCCAGGGTGGTTATGCCAAGATTGTCTGCTTCTCGTTCAAACTGACGGCTGAATCGCAGCCGGGCGCTTTGCATACCGGCAACCGCCGAGGTTAAGGCGGCAGTACCTGCTTCGCCACCGGCAGTTGCCATAACAAGAATGGAGCCGAGGATGGCCGCTGCGTTGGGAATGCTGTTATTACGCGCTTCTTCAACGTTACGGGCGTAGTGGCGCTGGCTCAGGTGGGCCAGTTCGTGGGCCAGTACGGCGGCAAACTGGGCTTCGGTTTTGGCATTGATGAACAGCCCGGTATTAACCCCGATAATGCCACCCGGGGCGGCAAACGCGTTGAGGGCCGGGCTGTCGATCACCAGGGGCATCAGCCGGTGGTCTTGCACGTCACTGGCGGCAGCAAGGCGGTAGACAAGGCCTTCGAGGTAATCTTTCAGTTGTGGGTCAGAAACCATAGGAGTCTGGTTGCGCAGAGCCTTGAGCCATGTGCGCCCGAGTTCATACTCCTGCTGTCTGGAGATAATACCTGACGAACTATCACCAAGGCTTGGCAAGTTAAGGCTGCTGGATAGTCGGGTGGCATCAGACGTTAAAGTTGCGTCTTTGGCCGAAAGGTCGACAGCATTAATGGTGGTAGAGAGTGTTGCAGTCAAGATAAGCGCCGACAGGCAGCCCGCTGATTTCATAGATTATTCATGCTCCTGTTTTCTGCGGTACACTTTACCACGCTTTGTTGTCAATCTGGTCGCTATTTACCGCGACCGTCATAACAAGTTTTACGGGGTGTTTTGCCACAATGGAGGCCTTGACGATGGAACCGACAACGGTGCACGCTGACCTTGAACTGGATCTGCGGGGATTGCACTGTCCGATGCCGCTGCTCAAGACCAAACAGGCGTTGAGTAAAATGGTGTCGGGGCAGGTGATCCGGGTGTACGCCACCGACCCGGGCTCAGTGCGTGATTTTACCAGTTTTGCCCATATCAGTGGCCATGTGCTACTGGCCAGTGAAGAGCAGCAGGGCTTATATATTTACACGCTGCAGCATAAATAAAATCAGACCAGTTACGGAGTCTTGCATGCTGAAGGTGATTAAGGGGTGGTTGCACAGTTATCTCTCCGATCAGGAAGCGATCGTTCTACTGATGATTTTGCTGGTTGGTTTTTTAGTGATTCTGACCATGGGCAGAATGCTGGCTCCGGCGTTGGCGGCCCTGGTTTTTGCCTTTTTGTTGCAAGGAGTGGTGAACTGGCTGGAGCAGCGGCGCGTGCCACACACGCTGGCTGTCAGCCTGGTGTTTACCGGCTTTCTGACGCTGCTGCTGCTGGTTATTCTGGTGGTTATCCCGCTGGTCTGGGAACAGGTAACCCATCTGCTCAACGCCACACCGGGGATGGTCCGTCAGGGGCAGGCTCTGCTGGTCAGTCTGCCGGATCTCTACCCGGGCTTTGTCTCTGAACAACAGATAATGTTGCTGGTTGCCACCATCAACAAGCACCTTGCCGACTTTGGCCAATGGGCGCTCTCTTTTTCGCTGTCCAAGATTCCTGGCATTGTGGCCTTGTTGGTCTATCTGATTCTGGTGCCTATCCTGGTGTTCTTCTTTTTGAAGGACAAAGACCCCCTGCTGCACTGGGTTGCCGGGATGTTACCGCGCCGGCGCCGATTGATTGACCAGGTGGCTGAAGAGATGAATGAGCAGATTGCCAACTATATCCGGGGCAAAGCCACGGAGATTGTCATTGTTGGTGGTGTCAGTTACGTGCTGTTTGTCATCATGGGGCTGAGCTATTCAGCGCTGCTGGCGGTGATGGTTGGTTTTTCCGTGGTCGTTCCCTATATTGGTGCCACCATCGTTACCATTCCAGTGGCACTGATTGGATTCTTTCAGTGGGGGCTGGACGATCAGTTTATTATCTTGCTGGTGGCCTACGGCATTATTCAGGCGCTGGATGGAAATGTCCTGGTGCCCCTGCTGTTTTCTGAGGCAGTCAATCTCCATCCGGTGGCTATTATTCTTGCGGTGCTGGTCTTTGGCGGTCTGTGGGGGTTCTGGGGTATTTTCTTCGCCATCCCGCTGGCAACGCTACTCAAAGCAGTTATGGGCGCCTGGCCGGCGGTTGCTGAAACAGAATCACACTGAACTGCCTGCTGTGGTGGTGTCGATGTGCGGCAAAAACACACGCAGGAAGTTGGTGGCCTGTCTAACCACAGTCGGCATGGATGTCTCGTCAGGCAATAACGCAAGCCAAACAAATCGATATTTGAAGTATTATCCCGTTGATAGTCGGATTATTCAGCAGTATTTGGTTTTTTCCACGCATTAGCAATTATCAGCAAATGATGACTGCTTGTGGCTATGTTGCTTTAAAGGATTGAAGATGAATTGTTGGTATAATCGTACTTATTTAACGACCGATCAAATCGGCATTAAGTGCAAATGAAGGCTGTTTCAAGCTTTGCTGGACTAAAAATTCATTTTTTGATAATCAGACTTCGTACGGTTCTGGTGCTATTGTACCTACAACCTCTAAGCGCAAAATAGCCTCACTGATACTTTATTAAGCCGGAATTTTATGAATATCCTGTTTCCTTATTTTAATCTCGATGGATATGGTTAGGTTGCGGAGTAGGATTAATCTTAATTTTTGTGATTGTTCGAATAGGGGTAACACAGTCGTAAACGCATCCAATTAAGCAGCCTGCAACGCAACCTTGAACAGGCAGTCCGTGATAGCTTCCCACCATGCACCCAGCTACGCTTCCTACAAATTGAGGAACAAACAAACCTGATTGAAGGTAGATTCTTTCTGTTCTTGTAGTAGTATTCGCCGGTTGTTGAAGCATATTTGCATTACTCCATGATCTAAAAATTACATTTCGTTAGTAAATGTATTAATTAATTTGCGCTGATGATTATGTTAGGGCGTAGTTAAATCTAATTATTGAAACGAAGTCGAGTTTTGCATTGTTTTGAATCGGGGTCAAGTTGAAACGGGAGAAAGTCTTTAATCTTGACTCAGTTACTTCAAGCCTCTACTTGACACAGTTATGGTCACGGTAAAAAGGCTATTTTCAGCTGTGGTTGATCAAAAGCTGGGGAGGGTTCTTTGATGCGACTATCAATCGTGCTATTGCGGGAGTTGTTCCCTGTGATAGCTCATAACAAATTAATGGTAGTCTGATTTCAGGGTTTGATTTTTTGGTCATCGAATAGTCGCCAAGAGCAGAAATTCCTTTTTGTGTGCTTCAAAAAAGAGTGCTCAGGAATTGTCTTTAAATAACTTCCACATTTCCATGTCATCCGCCAAATGAACATTTGCCACAGAGGAACGGAGTAATGAAAAAGCTTTTCCTCTATGTCTCCGTGGCAAAAAGAGGAAATCATTCGGGGACGATTCCTCAGGGTTTGTTACAAGTCTTCAGTCGTTTATTTGGCAGGAGCAGCTGGTGTGTGCCAATACGAGTGAGGCTGATTTGAAGTAGCTGGCGATATTTGGTTAGCTACTTATTGTCACAGATCAAATGTTTGCTTTGAAAAACAAATAAAACTATGGGTGTAAACCGCAATGGAGCTATTGCTATGACTAATAAAAATACTGCATTTAAACGATCTTCGCCGGGTATGCTCTACTGGCTGTCACTGTTTGCTGGTCCTCTGGTTCTGTTGTTGACGTTGCTGGTTCCGCCACCAAGTGGCATGCCCCTCCATGCCTGGTATATGGTCGGGGTTGCCACCATGATGGCCATCTGGTGGGTATCGGAGGTGGTTCCCATTCCGGTAACATCGCTGCTACCCATCCTGCTGGTACCACTGCTAGGTATTGCCACTGCCAAGGAAGTTACTGCCCCCTACTCACATCCGACTATCTATTTGTTTCTTGGGGGCTTTATGCTGGGGATGGCAATGGAGCGCTGGCATCTCCATAAAAGGATAGCCCTGCATATTATGCTGAGAACCGGTGTCCGCCCGGACCGGCAGATTGCTGGCTTTATGATTGCAACTGCTTTTCTGAGCATGTGGGTTTCCAATACGGCCACCAGTGTGATGATGCTGCCTATTGGCTTGTCAGTTGCTGCCATGGTTGACAATGAAGGTGAAAACAGTCCTTTTACCAAAGCATTGCTGCTGGCGATTGCCTACAGCGCCAGTATAGGCGGTCTGGCCACTCTGATTGGTACGCCACCGAATGCTCTGTTAGCCGCATTTCTATCGGAAAATTACCGCATGGAAGTGGGTTTTGCCCAGTGGATGATGGTAGGGCTACCTATGAGTGCTCTGATGCTGCTTGTTGCCTGGGTCTGGCTGACCCGTTTTGGCTTCCAGCTCTCTCGGGAGGAGAATCCTGAAGCACGGGCTGTTTTTATGCGTCAGCTGCAGGAAATGGGACCAATGAGCAGAGGCGAAAAAACCGTGGCGATGATCTTCACGCTTACTGCTCTTGCCTGGATTCTGAGGCCTTTTCTTAAGGGGTATATTCCCGGTCTTTCCGATACCATGATTGCTGTTGCGGCCACGATCAGCTTATTTATTATTCCTGTGAAACACGACAAACGCTGCTATGTCATGTCCTGGCAAAAGGCCCGGGATATTCCCTGGGGCGTATTGTTGCTGTTTGGTGGTGGTCTGACTCTGGCTGCCCAAATCAAAAATACCGGCCTGGCCAGCTGGGTGGCTGAAGCGATGAGTATTGCCAACGGGTTGCCGATATTAGTGGTTGTTGCCTTTGTGGTCACGGTCATTACTTTCCTGACGGAACTCACCAGTAATACGGCAACCGCCGCAGGTTTTTTACCGCTGATGGGGGCTCTGGGGGTTACTTTGGGGATTGATCCTGTGCTGCTGGCCGCTCCCGCAGCGCTGGCCTGCAGCTTTGCCTTCATGATGCCTGTGGCAACACCGCCCAATGCTGTGATCTTTGGCTCCGGAAAGCTGGCAATAACTGATATGATGAAGGCAGGTTTGGCCCTTAATATTGTCGGTATTGCCCTGGTGACGTTGGTTGGGTATTTCCTGATTGGCGCGTTCCTGATCTGATAGTTTCAGCCGCTGCCGGCTCGTCACAAAAAGCATGGTCCTGGTTTTTTCATGATCTCTGGGACCATGGTTTTTCTCTTGGTCACAACTTCCCTATGAAGTATGTGTAGAGAAAATCAGGCCCAAGTCTTTCATTCTGCATAACACTTGTCGTTTATGATGAGAAAAAAAGTATTTCACTATGAAAGACCTGATCCCGTTTTTTCAACCATGAGATGAGTAAATTGTTATTTTCGGGTGAGCCTTCTTGAACTGTGCGATTACAGACCGACAACTGTCGCATACAGGAAGTTCAGAGTGGAAATATATAGCAGTTACAGGCAAGGCCTTTGGCTCTTTTAGTTTTTCATGTATGTGCTCGAAAATCTTCACTTCCGAATCTAATGACCTTTCAAATATTACTTTAAAGGTTGTAAACGCATGAGCTTTGGGTGGAGTTAATCCCACTGGAGAGTCTTTACCACTGACCGCAAAGAAAACACTCTGCCTGGACTTTCGATGCTTTATATAAACCGCCGCAATATTTCGATCTCCAAAGCTATTCTTTTGAGCTTGCCTGATAGTAGAGATTTTTCTACGTAAAAAATCAGTATGTTCATGTTTTGGTCTTGAGTTGTGATGGATTCGTTCAGACCGACACATTTTACTTGGTACTTGACCCCCTTGAGCTTTTTGGCCTGCGTATGAAGGGGTGTAATTACCTGATTGTTTAATTTGAGGCATCCTTAGCTCTCCTGATTTTATATAATTTTGACCATTTGATCAGAAAAAAGTTCACCAGCAAAAAACCAGGCAGGGAAAGGTTGGCATCTATGAAGTACTGACAGACTGATACAGAGGGTGTCGCAAAAAGCATAAAAGCCTTGAACCACGAAGGACACGAAGAACACAAAGGAAAAGAAAAGCTCTTCTTCGTGCTCTTCGTGTCCTTCGTGGTTCCCTTCTTTTCAGAGCCTTTTGCGAC
>JAQFVO010001363.1 GCA_027942505.1 Endozoicomonas sp.
ACTGGCCAGCGTAATTGCCCGCAGCAAACTGATCTTCACCACTGTCCTCATCGGTAATGGTGAGGGTACCGCTGGCAACCAGATTGCCATCAGCGTTCAAGTCGAAGCTGTTATCCTCGGTCACGAATCTGCTATTGACGCCACCGATCACTGCGGCAACTTGTTGGTCTGTGACAGTAACAACGTACACTTGAGTGCTGATTCCACCCTCCAGATCATCGACCTCGATCAGCAACCGGTGGCTCCTGGCCTCCTGATAATCCAGAGCTTTGGCGACAGTGATCACGCCGGTTGTGTGATCAATGGCAAAGCGACCATCGGCATCATCGGCGAGATGCAGATAAAGGGCATCACGGTCCTGGTCAACGGCGTACACCCGGCCAACCACCGTACCGGGCGGAGCGTGTTCATTCACTGGCTGGCCAAGCACCAGACTCTTCTGGTAAATGTCTGAGTCACCGCTATGATTGCTACTCCACACCATCTTGACAGAGCCGTCGGCCAGCTCAGTGTTCTGCTCTGCCATTCGAGGCACAGTGACTCGAACATACAGAAGAATATTTTTCTTTGTAAAGACACGAGCTGAAAGATTTTAGTGAGAGCGAATTTGTAAGAGAGGGGGCGCATTTTCTTATCTCAGGAGGCGATCTCCCCAAGGTGGTGGGTGGCGAACTCGCAATGGGGCGAAACCTCCAGACACCCGAGGTCTTACCATAATTGAAATGGAAGCTAATTAAAATAGTTTTATGATGTCATGACGTCTTGGTAACTGTGCCTGGTGGTTAACATTTGCAAGAGTCTCGACCTAGTAACGTAAATATAAGTCCTACAACAGTGAACCGGAGCACTGATTACTATACACCTTAATATAAATACCCTTCTTACCTCTACAAGTTCAAAAAGACCATCAATGGTACTTTGTACTGGACAGAACGCTCTTGTTGGTCCTGGGTAACACAGAGGTCAAAGGAACATCTACCTCACTATTGGTCTATTCATAATAATCATCACCATTCATAATAATCATCACCATTCATAATAATCATCACCATTCATAATAATCATCACC
>JAQFVO010000343.1 GCA_027942505.1 Endozoicomonas sp.
GAAAGTAGGTGCTTAATGCCTACCCAAGTCCCATGTTGCTACATCGTCTGTCAATTTGCTGTTTTCACTTCTTCAGCGTCGTGAGTAAGCCGGAAAATAAGATCAGTGCCGTACTTGGAACGTACTGAAATGTCTTCGACCATCAGCTCGTGCTCACCTGGCTCCAAGTCTCTGGACAGGTCATCAATGACGATTTTGCAGTCGTAGCCTTTTGTTCTGGCCGCAAAGTACTTGCGGTTTTTCTTGACTATCTCAAACGATCGGGTAGTGATTTTGTCGGTTTTCATAGTGTTACATCCTACTATGGTTGATAGACGGGGCGATAAACGCCCCTATGGTGGGTTAGCTTTTCACGTAGTCGATGATCTCTTTGACGAAAAGAGTCGTATCAGTGATGCCTGCGACATCTCTCATGGCTTTGAAGAACTGGTCCGTGATGTCGTCGCCTGTAACGTCGAGAATCCGGCCAGTGTCAGTGAGCAGCACTTGAAGCGGGTAAGAGTCCACTTCACAGTCGTCGGGGTCGCGCTCGCCCAAGTCGGCCTGATGACGATACTCATCTTCCAAGTCTTTGATTTCTTTTTCGATTTCTTCCTTGCTGGCGTGTATGCACACTCCGGCGTCGCTCATGGCGTAGGAATCGCCACAGAGCGCAGGGATAACTTCGACCCATGCTGGTTTAGTTTTCATGTTGTTGTTTTCCTTGAGTTGTATTGGTTGGGGCGACGAACGCCCCGAGAGGTTAATCGTTGGTCTCTACGTCCACGAGACCGTGAATTTCAGTCCATTGTTTGCCGCAATCTTCGCAGCAGATGTCGCGGGCGACATTACTGGAATAGTACTGCTTGCGGAGTTGGTCAAGTTTCCGACTGGCGCAGTATGGACAGCGCAAGCCGCCGCTCTTGATGTAATTGCGTTTTTGTTCTTCGTTCATAGGTTTTCTCCACAAGGTGAGAATTTGTCGAGACCGTATTTTTCGGCGTAGTACTCGACGATGGTTTCCGGTTGTTCGCCAGCCTTGTAACTGGTTTTCAGCCGGTCTTGATCCCCGACCACTTCCAGCGCGTCAATGCTGTAAGTTGTCATGGCGTAATCGTCGGCTCGTTTGAGCCACTCGTCGTACGACATTGATTGTGTCCTCATATGTGACCACCAGACTTGATGGTGTCGATGATTTCCCGCAGTGGACGTGACGTGAATCCAAGATCACGTTCGATAGACAGGCCAAAGGGGAGCGTTATGCTCTGGAGTTCGGACAGGGATACTGACCCGCACTCGGCGAACATTGGGTTGCCATCGGTGACGAACGCCATGAACAAGTCGTCGTCCAGCCGTTCGTAAACGTACCATGTGTGGCCGCCACAGGGGTTGAACCACTTGCATATGACGTTGATGTCGTCGATGGGTGTTTGAGACAAGTCGCCGGTTCTGGCGAACTGGTTTTCGAGTGCTTTCGTGAGCAGTTTCATTGTTATTGCTCTCCATCAGGTGAAAGAAAACCCGCTGCGTGAGCGGGTATCGTGGGGGTTAGAAGTCTTGTGTCTGGCACCATTCGAGTACTTGTGACGGGGTGCCCTGTTCGAGCAAGATCGGTCGTGCGTCATGGACCACCTCGAACACCGAGACAAGAATATCGTCGTCGTGGATGATTACGTGGTACTCGAAGTCCTCGAACATATCTCTGGTGCCAGCAGGGAACACGTATATGTTTCGTGGGCCTCGCTTGAAATAGGCGATGACACTGGCAACCAGACAGTGAATGCCGTTGTGCTCGATGTTGGCCAAGCACTTGCACAGGTCAGCGCCGTGGCCAGACGGATAACCGTCGAAATGACGGTACATGCAGCAGATTTCATCGCCGCCATCGTGGTCGAGAAACCTTGTGATTGATCGAGTTCCCATTGTTTTGTCCTCCTACGGACGTTGTTGTGGAACATTAAAAAGCCAGACCATCTCTGATCTGGCAGAGGGAATTTCCCTAGTAGTGAGCGGGCGTCGGGGTTTTAGGTGTGGCTTGACCATTCCCCGTCACGATTCATGACGATACCACCGTTCATTGATGATCTGTTCTTGAACCAGACTCGAAAACCGACTTCCTGCCATCGGCTGTCGTATGAAATGCAAATGTGAGAAACACGATCGGCTTCGATCCAGCGATCGAACCACGGCAGCATTTGTTCGACGAAACGTTGACCGTGATCGGTACGTAAAAACCGGTCAAAGTCCACAGGTTCGTCTACAAAGAGCAAGATCGGGTTGCCGTAGTAATCGTTGGTGAAGTTGTCGGGGAATGCGCTGGCATACCCAACATATTCGGGCGAGATTCCGCCATCAGCGGGATAGCCAACGTCCATCTTTCGATCGACGAAATCTTTGAGTCGCATTTTGATCATGATGATCTCCTGTTTTGTTGTTGTGTCAGGCCGGACAGCCTGACTGGAGGGAATTTCCCTAGTAGTGAGCGGGTGTCGGTTAGATAAAACCCAACGCTTTGATTGCGTCGTGATACCTGTCACTCATGGATGCGTCGGGCATTCCGAGCAAGTGAGTGAGCTGGGCCAGAATCACGATGATCTCGGGCGGGCAATCGTCGGATTCGAGCGGTATGTTGTTGTTGTGACAGAACTCGATTGCTTCTGTCGACAATCGACTGAGTAACACGCGATTCACGGCACCGTCGTAACAGTGTCGAGCGGCGGTCTTGAACTTGTCGGGTAGTTTCATTGTGTGCCCTCCAAAGGCATAAAAACCCTGCCAGAGCAGGGTTGTTGTGGTGGTGGTTACTTGGCCAAGTGCTCGCGCAACTCGGCTTTGAGTCGACGTGCAGTTGCGCCCCGAAACGTGGTGGCGTTGGACAGGAAATACAGAATCACTGATTCCTTACCGTCGTAGCCGCAGTCGTCGGCTATCATCGCCAGTAGGTACGGCAGGGCACCGAAATAAACCTTGTCGCTCCATACGTGGAGTATTTCGCGGGCAATGGTTGGAACGGGTCTCATGTTTTTCTCCTATGTGAAAACGAAAAAACCCGCCGATTGGCGGGTCTTTCGTGGGTTGGTGGTGGTTAGCCTAGCTTTGCAAGTATCGCTTGCAACGTGGCTTGCAGTGCAGCTTGACCAGCCTCCAATGCTTCGATGCGTGGGTCAGCGGCAGGCTTTGGAGTTTCGGGGATTCCAGCAAGACGACGTTCGCATTCGCTGAGGTTGGCGAGTTTTTGCGGGTCTTTGATCTGGCCGTTTTTCGCTCTGGTGATCATTGCCTTGACGGTCTTGGACTCCATGAGTTTGATAACGTCAGATTCGACGTATGTCACGGCGAGTCCGTCGAGTGCCGAGTGATTGGCCGTTGTTGTGGTTTCGGCAGGTTTCGGCTTGTCGGCCCCGACAGGTGGCAGGTTATGACGGGCCAACAATTCGTCACGTAGTTGCTCGTAAGTCTTGCCAGTCAGGTCAGCTAACAGCTTGACACTGGCATAACGTGGCTTTCGACCTGTGCCGGAAGCAAAGTCAGCGTAACCAGCATTGACCCGCCCACTAATGAACTCGGCAGCTTGCTGTGCCGTGACTACCTTGTCTCGCACGAGTTCAGCGATTTGTTTTGCGGTTTTGCCTTTGAGTTCTTCACTCATGATTTTTCCTCATATCGAGTTAATGAAATTTGCCGATTGGCACTGGGTATTTCCCTATCGCGCGTGTAGGAGGGTTTTTTCGTGGGGGGATTTGTTCGTCGAAACTGGTTAAAAATTGATCATTAGTAAACCAAAACGCATTTTTCAGGTTTACTACTTTCGTAATAGTTGACCATTTTAGTCGGGATTAAACTAACGAGAGGTTCCGAAACGTCAAAAAAATCAATAACTTACGGGGGGTGGACGAAAAGATGAAGCGGTCTCGATATAAAAAAGGGGGGGGCAGGGTCGCTTTCGCCGTTGGAGTCCCAGGAATTTCCACTCTCCGCCCCCACGACAATTTTTAGCAATTTTCAAAAACGCCCTTTAAACAACCCAGGCTCTAATCCATGCCCAACGTCACAAAAGAACAGGTCGGTACGATCAATCCGCCCGACGAAAACACGCCCTCAGCCGTCCAACCTGGCCAAAAAGTCAACCGTCCGTACCGCACAACCCGGTGCAACAAGTCCCTGAAAACCCGTGCGGCTATCCAAAAAAGCAAAACCGGGCGAAAAGGCGTCGGAACCATCTCCGAAAACAACCAAAAAGCCCTCCTGGCCAGACGCCAACTGGAAGTACAGGAAAAAGAACTCAAACTCGCCCAGGACAAAATCAACGAAGAGCACGTTGCCAAGCAAATGATGGCGGTTCAGGCCCGTTTACTCTCCCGACCGGTCTCCCCCGAAGACGTGAACCGCATTCGTACCGACCTGCACAACATTGTCGTGGCCGAAACCACCCGCGCCCGTCTCTTCCTCGAAGGCAAGTCCGAATGGAACTCTAACCAGGTGCGCCTTTATGGCATGTTGCTCAACAAAGTCATGCCGGACCTCTCGCAAAAGTTCACCGAAGTCTCGATCCAACATCGCAAGGTCGACGAACTCTCCCGAGAAGAACTCGAAGCCATTATCTCCGAGGCCGAAACCATCGAACACGAAGAAGACGAGTAGCAACATCATCATGGACGACACAGTTAACAATCCCCGGCACTATACCTCCCATCCCTCTGGCCTCGAATGTATCCAGATCACTGAGCACATGTCCTTTAATCTCGGCAACTGCCTCAAGTACATCTGGCGCTGCGATCTCAAACACGACGCCATTGAAGACCTGCACAAGGCCCGCTGGTATCTCGACCGGGAAATCAACAGGCGGGAACGACAGCAACAACAAAAAACCACACAGGCACCGGCCCCATGAACCCCAGCATTACCCGCGAGATCATTGAAGACCAGCTCAACTGTATGGGCATCGGTGTCGTCCTTTTCGATGGCATCGACACGGCCCTGCTCGGTTTCAGTGAGTCCGGGTCTGGCGAATGGATCGCTGTCTATGACGAAGACGCCTGTGTCAGCGCCCTCGAACAACAGGGCATGTCGCACGACGACGCCATCGAGTACTTTGAGTTTAATATCCGCAACTGTTTCGTCGGCCCCCAGACCCAGCAGTTCATTACGCCGCTCCATATCCCTGGCCAAAAAGGACCACAGACATGACGGTCAACAACCGCGAAAAGTCCGCAATCCCCTCGTCCCTCACCCCTGGCGAGTTCGCCCGGCACATGCAAATGCTCAACCTGGACGACATTCCGGCCCACAAACGGAAAATAGCCATTATCGACCACATGATGCGGGTAGCAGCCAGTAACGTCACTGACCCCCTGGCCGCCGCCGAACTCTCCCAGGCGTGGCTCTCCCGCAAGGCAAAACGTTAATCAATGAAAGTCACCCGCAAAGCCGCCGCGCAACACCTCCTTAAGCTCCGCGCAGCCGAGGAATCCTACCTCGGCTATATCCGGCTGCGCTTTCCCTCGTTTCAGCTCACCAACTTTCAGCGCCTGATCATCACCGCCCTCGACCTGGCCGAGAAAGGCCAGCTCATGTCCGACTTTATTGACGTGCATGTCCACGGCAAAACGCCCGACCCCGACGCCAAACCCACGCGCAACCTCCTGATCACCATGCCGCCGCGTCACGGCAAGTCGACGTTTGCCACAGAAGAGTTCCCTGCCTACTTCATGGTCCGCAAACCCAGCCGGTACACCATGTCCTGCTCTTATAACAGCGAGCTGGCCACCGGCTTTGGTCGCAAGGTCCGCGAAGCCGTCAACGACCCCATGGTCAGGCAGGCGTTTCCCGCTTTCGACCTCTCCAAAGAGTCCCGCGCCGCTGACGTATGGGGCACCACGGACGGCGGCAAGTACTTTGGTGTCGGTATGGGCGGCACCACCACAGGCCGACCGGCCAATCTCCTGATTATCGACGACCCGATCAAGTCCCGCGAAGAAGCCGAGTCCCAGACCATGCGCAACAAAGTCTGGGATTACTACGTCAGTTCCCTGGCCTCGCGTCGCCAGCCCGATCTCGACGGCCAGCTCCCGATCACCATCGTTATCCTGACCCGCTGGCACCCCGCCGATCTGGCCGGGAAACTCATGCAAACCAAAGAGTGGAGCCGCCAGGAGTGGGTGCACCTGAATTTTCAGGCCATCACCACCGACGACAACGGCCTCGAACAACCGCTCTGGCCCGAACGGTTCCCGATCTCTTATTTACACGGCCAAAAAGAACTCAACCCCCGCGACTTTGAAGCCCTTTATCAACAGAACCCCTATGTCCAGGGCGGTAACTTATTAAAAGAAGAGTGGTGGCGTTTCTACGACCAGCCCGAAAGCGAGTACCTGTCCATCATCATTGCCGCCGATACGGCGTTCAAGGCCAAAGAGCTTAACGACTTCTCGGTCATGATCGTCGGCGGCCTGACGCCCGGCGGTGATATTCACGTTCTCGACCTGATCAGAGGCCGCTGGGAGTTCCCCGAACTCAAGCAGCGCATGATCTCGCTCAACACCTTCTGGCGCGGCAAGGGTCTGCGTGGCATTCACATCGAGGACAAAGCCTCTGGCCAGTCACTCATACAGGAAATGCGTCGCACCTCTGGCATGGCGATTATCCCGAGAAACCCCGGCAACAAAGACAAGGTAAGCCGGGTCAATGCGATCACGGACCTGATAGCAGGCGGCAGGGTGTTCTTGCCAAAACACGCCCACTGGCTCGACGACTTTATTGCCGAAGCCACCGCCTTCCCTTCTGTCGAACACGACGACCAGATAGACGCTTTTGAAATCTTAATCGACGCCCTCTCACGAGTTCACGTCACCCCGGCCACCTTCGACACGCCGATCCATGTCACGCACTCGCTGGCCAACCAGTACCATAAACAACAACAGAAAACCTCGGCCCCCGATGTCGACGACGGGTGGGGCCAGTCGTTCTCTGGCAAATCCCTGACCAAAGAACTCTCCGGCAAAAACTGGAAAGGCTGGGGGCTGTAAAATCAGTTAAACTGCTACTGTCCTTTTTTTAAGCTCAGCAGTACCTCTCCAATGACCACCCCTCCCCGAATGCGAACCCGCCGTATCCAGTTTGGCGAGTCCATACAAGAGTACCGGCGCTACCTCGAAACCGAGTTTCCCAATCACTGGATTCATCGCCAGCGCGGTCGTCACCGGGATTACTACGAGCTTAGGTTTCCACGACGACTGAAACACAAGGTCGCGCTCAGTCACGAGCGGCCAGACTATTATTCCTACGACACCCTGGCTGATGCCAAGGCCGCCCGCTCGGCTCTTCCTGACTTCTGGTACAACCGCTACGCCCCGATTCTTATTCACGATTACATCGACTGGAACGAGCGCCTTGCCCTTGTTAATTTCCCCCCGGCCCCGACCCCCGAACCGTTAAAAACCTATCTCCACCTCTATCGCACCTGGCTTGACCAGGCCAACCCCTGGCACTGTATTCATGTCCGCGTCGACCCCAAACGCAAAACCAATTTCGTGCGACTCCAGATCAAGCGCAAAAACATCGGCGTCAACATCTACGAAACCTTTGCCTGCACCGGCACCCGTGCTCACTATCAGGCGCTCCAGATGGCCGTGCGCCAGCGTGACACCCTGCCCGACGAACTGATCTGCTCAACCCACGACGGCGTTGTCAGCCTTCCTTACGTTAATAAACAAGAGCCGAACGACACCTACCGTCACGCCCGTTACATCACCAGCATCCCCCGCCGCTTTAGTTCGACCGGTAAAACCTACACCAAAAATTTCAACACCAAATATTACCCCACCAACGCGCACTGCCAGGCCGACGCGGTAAGATACCTGTTCGACAAACTCGCCATCCCCTACCCCGACGATGTATTTCCAACCCACTGATCCCGCCCCGCAGGGACGACCCGCCCCCGTTTCCATCGCCACAATACCGGTATTCCTTTTAGTCACAGAACACCACGGGCACGGCAGGCATGGAAACGGTCAACTTGCACATGGAACAAGCGCTTGTCGACGAGAAGCCTGACCACAGCGTC
>JAQFVO010001424.1 GCA_027942505.1 Endozoicomonas sp.
CTGAGCGCAAATGAAACCTGTTTTGCCAGAATCCGATGTTATGGAACTGTCCTGAAATAATTTCCACATTTCAGGACACATCCCGCAAAAGCACAACCGTTCGTGCTTTTGCAGGCAGCGGGTAGTACCCCTGGAAAAGCCATAAAAGGACACCCATTTTTTGCAAAATAGATAAAAAAAGAGATCAACCTCTGGTTGAGATATTTAAGGATGTCCTGATTATTTTGATGAATCAATCTGGCCCAACAAAACAACCACCCAACGTAGATTAAATTTGCAGTCTACATTAGCGCACGGAAATTATAAGTGACGACCATTTTGGCTATCAGGGGAAGAAACTGATGCAGGCGAACATGCAGACGCAGCTTACGGAGGGACCGAGGCCAGGTCAAGCCACTTCAGCCAACCCCCGATTTCGCCACAAGCCAGCGCACAGAACCATTTGCACAGAGGTCGTGGGCAAGGACCATAACGCCTTTTCATGCCCGGAAAAGAGTCTGGATCAATTTTCCATCTGCAGTGGCGTGAAAGGTAATAATAACACCAGCATCGTGACTACTGATGGTGCACTTTTGAGAGTTGTAGGCAACCAAAGGGTAATGGCGAACAGTTTTCCCCACAGCCTCACCAACCAACCTTCTAATCAAGCACATCGGTCCTACTGTGACCAGCACAGTTCTGTTTTGCATTCACAGACACCTTACCGGTCTTCTACGGCTGACTCGATGTACAGAGGCGCAAGCTCGAAAAATAAGTGCCCGGCAACCCTCAACAGTAACAGCGCACCTGACCACTTAACCCGTAACATCTACTTAAACCTCAGCACTACTGGCATTGACCCATGCTTTATAACCAGACATTCGCAGGATGATTATTACAAGAACCCTGAAAAAGTTGCAGCCGATCTGAATAACAGGATCTTACATTTGACAAACTGCATGACAGGGCCTTTCACAGAATACGATGCGAATCCATTGTCCCCTCATCGAAGTGTGAACGGCGGACTGCCTAATCCACCGCCCCCAGCCGGTTCCGATTACCGCGGACTGCCCCTTGCCGACTCATGGCCGCAGCAATCGGGCGTCCCGGAATACTCTACCAGTGCAGAGGAGCAGAGGGTTGTAGCAATACCAAATCGTACCGTTGCCGGCGCATTTCTGCCGCCACACTCTGGTAGTGGCTACTCCTCTTACTCCCGTTCAAAAAAGTCACAGGAATTAACCACCAACATCGACATAACCAGGCCAGCTATGTCCGGACAGCATGTTGATGAACCTGCTTCCGGACAGTC
>JAQFVO010001437.1 GCA_027942505.1 Endozoicomonas sp.
TACATCCTGTTGTTAGTCGGCACCTATCGTATAGCCGATATCATGATGGGTACTATCGCCAACGTGTTCTACAACGATATGGGCTACACCAAGGAGCAGATCGCCACCATCACCAAAACCTTTGGTTTATTGATGACCATTGCCGGAGGTTTCATCGGTGGGGTACTGGCCCTGCGCTACGGCGTGATGCGTATGCTCTGGGTAGGTGCCTGTCTGGCTGCGGGATCTAACGTGCTGTTTGCGGTTCTGGCCCATCTGGAACCATCAAGCCTCTACCTCAGTCCGGTGATTGCCGCAGACAACCTCAGTGGCGGATTAGCCTCAGCGGCCTTTATTGCCTTTTTATCCAGCCTGACCAATCGCGCGTTCACCGCCATGCAGTACGCCATATTCAGTTCGTTGATGACGTTGCTGCCAAAACTGCTGGCGGGTTACTCCGGCACGTTTGTTGATGCCGTGGACTATCCGTTATTCTTTATCGGCTCCGCCCTGCTTGGCCTGCCAATTATATGGCTGGTGACGTACGTTGGGCGGTTAATGCAGCGGCAGGAGTGAGAACACAAATGTTCATGACGATGGTTTGTCACCCTCTGTCATGAAAGCTTTTGCCACAGGGTCACGGAGACACAGAGGAAAGGCTTTTTTTCTTCTCTATGCCTCCGTGGCAATGTTCTTTCACGGCAAACATCCTCACACGACAACTGACTCTTCAGCCCTGGGTTTTTCCGGCAACGCAGGGCTTTTTGATGTCTGCCGATTTTCGATGCACTGGTCATAAGTCATCCATGCTGGCACGAAGGTTAACAGAGAGCCGACAACCAGTATCACCAACAACGCCACCACCTCATTGGCAGATACTGTTTGTCCCCCCAGCCATACCAGCGACTCAATGGGAAAGAGTATCTCCAGCGTGGTGACGGTGGTCAGCAGCAGCACTAAACCAGCCACCAAGGCCAATAAAATAACTGCCAACGGTTCCAGAAATCCGATCACCACGATCTGATGGGTTCTGGCGCCAAGCATGCGCAGGGTCTGTACCTCCTGACGCCGTTCAGCCAGGGAACCAATGACACTGAAGAACACCATCAGCAAGGCCATCAGCACCGTGATGGCCAGAATCCCCAGCATCACATTCATTACCCGATTGACCAGCTGGTGTACATAAGCCAGTTCCTGCCCCGGAACAATGACCTCAAGTGCCCGGCCTAGGGTTGTTTTGATCTGATTTTGTATTGGCAGTGTTGCCTGCTTGCTGTGTAGCTTAACCAGAATCAAGTTGA
>JAQFVO010000163.1 GCA_027942505.1 Endozoicomonas sp.
GGCCGATGAGTTGGTCACAAAGGACATTCAACTGACGCTGGGCATGCAAAAAGATGCGCTAACGATGGACTGAAACACCGTGTTGCAACCAGCCACTTGCCGTGATCATTTCAGACTGGCCGCCAGTTTCAGTAAGCGCATAAGCTTGGGGTTGCCATCGTTGGGGGCCTTGTGCAGTTCGTTGATATTAACGTTGATTTGCCGCGCTGTCTGCGCGCTCAGTACACCCGCCTTACATCCCAAGCGTGATGGGCGTATGGAGCCACTGAACTCCACCCGCAGCCGGTCAGACTCATCAAGTATGAAGCCAGAATATTGGGAAAAATCAACCGGGTTGCTACAACCACGAAACCGGACAGACCACTGTTTACAGCGCAACTCTTCAGGCAGCTGCCACCACAGAAAAGCCAGAGTTTGATTTTTATTGATCTTGCTGACAACACCCTGGGCAAACAAGACAGAATCCTGATCAAACACTTCACCATCATCAACGTTGACCGCATCAAGACCACAATTGACTGATGAAACACTACGCTGCGCTAACTGCACGCCACTGTCACTTGTGGCTTGAGGCGACAGCGAAAGATCATTTACCTGTAGCGAGCCAACATGAGCTGGTTCTGCCTCGTCGTGATCGGCAACCGGGGACTGCGGGAAACCAACGGCATCTAACATAGCCAAAAACCCTCATTAGTAATGGTATTTTGGACAGATCAGTCTCTAGACCGCACAAAAATGGTTTCGTTGCAGTATTCCACCAGAAAAACCCAGCAGGGCACAAAAAAAGAACACTCACTTTTCTCATTTGTTGTTAGATAAGAGAAGCAAACAGACCGGTATCTTGCCCATACGGCACAGGCGAACCTCTTCAACTGCAATATTATTGGGGAAACAGGTACGCACAGGGCAAGGGGATCGGTCAGAGCGTCAACATAAATAACCAGCGCAGGAGATAAAAATGCATATAAACCTGTTTGTCAATAACACTACTTTCGGCGAGCCCTACAGTAGTCCTCCTGAAAACTTTACGGTTTGTGAGGGGTTTGGCAGTAAACTACATGCCCGTAGTCGTTTTATTACCATGATTCCGGTGCGAGCGAAAACTGCTGTCTTTGCCGATCCGATTTTTCCCAGACCTTTTACCGCGACAAGACAAATACGTGGTGATTTGACCTTCGACGAATTGATCCGATGGACAGACACAGAAATGGTTTATTTGCATCCGAAGCTTCGGTTTATGCCTGCTGAGATTTTTCCCCGTTATGACCAAATCCCCCTGAAATTACTGGCAACACGCAATATTGCTGTCCTGGCCAGTGACAGCAGATACCAAACGCTCGGGGAAATTGGTGAGCAGAACAGGCGTCATTCATTTTATCATCCCAACAAGGCTATGCACCCTGAATTATGTGATGAACGTATAACCGAACTGGCAAGGCTGGGATTTTTTTGTATGCACGAGGGTCATAGCGCCTTTCACCCGGCAACCAAGCCTGTTTTCAATGTCAGTTTTGCCCACTATTTCGAACTGATGCTTAACTATTTCAACCTGGCAACATCCAATGAGAAGCTACCGGACTACCAACATTTAATCAATGGTGATTTATTGAATTGTCCCATTATCGAAGTGGATCAATGTGCACAGGCAGCTTGTGTCTCCCGGGTTTATTCACCAACGAACAAAAATCACCTGCTGCTCATCAGACCTGCTAATACTAAGCTGCCCTTGTTACAGGGGGAGGAACTTATCAAAACGAAGTACCAGGCAATTATCGATGAGGCCACCACCGCTACAAGCAGTGAAGGCATCAAGTGCACCAAGTTGTTACAAGAGGCGAATTTTTTTATGGCCCCTTACCGAAGGGCTATAACATTTTGTCAATTGGTCATCAGGGAGCTGAATGCCTATCAGCAACATCAACACCCTGATCTTGGTGATGCCATCAATAAAGTGATCAGACGACTGGCATTTTGTGAATATTATATGACCGATTTATCGGCTTTGATCAGGCAAGCCATTATTTATGATGAACTGATGCAGATTAACAACAGGAATCCTGAAGAAAACTTGCAAACAAGACAGGAAGAAAACAGAAAGCTATTGATCGACAAAGAGGTTGAACTGGTAAAAGCCGCTGTGGAACAAGACATTTTACCTGAAAAGTCCTCATATTACCCCATGTTCAACATGCACTCGCTAATCATGACCTCCCTCGTTCAATTATTAATGGATATCCGTGAGCACAACTTGTTATGGGTGGACAAAGTATTTCGTGAGAAAATTACTGCTTGGAAAACAGAGGCGCAATCTATTTGTGCCGAGACAGATGACGTACTTTCTAATCTAAAGACAATGCACTCCTTAAAGCTCATGAGCACATTGATCTCTATTGAAGAACAGTGTGCAGAAGATGACGGTGAAAATCACTGAAAATGCACGACAACTGTTTTTTACGCAAGAGGTTATCGACTTTAATCATGCTACTGGCAATGAGACTGGCTAATAAGTCAGCTATTGACAGTGGTGAGAGATACAGTTTTTTGCCGACAGGGAAAAAAAATTAAAGGCCGTCAGCCTCGCACCGGTGATTTTTTTTGCCTATCCCTTGCACTTCTCTCGTAATGGGCGGGCACTTTATTTTCTTGCTTTTTCCACTTTTGAATTTGTTTCTCGATGCTTTTGCCAACCCTCTTGATTGTGCAATATGGCGTTTGTAATCAGGACAGTTACAGGCAGCAATTGCAACAAAAAATCAGCACCACTGGGGCATATTAAAAATGCTCACCGGAAAATGGAACTTTTTCCACAAACAAGAAACTAAATCAAGGTATTTAGCATTAAGCACCTTACGATGTACACAAAATCACTTTCTAACTGTAGATGCACCAGGTGAGGGCTATGCAACTTCTGACTCCGAGGTTTTATAATGTTTTTTCCGGGACATTAGACCAGGGAATTTTCAGCAAAGAGCCGTTTCAGAAAGTTCGTGCTGCCGGGTTTCACACATATCAACATCGCAAGATTCACAATGTGAATTTTTCAGGAAGAAATGTCGCCACACTGTTGAGTCTCTGTCAGGAAGATGATCGCTATTCAAGTGGAAACCCCACCGATCTTAACAGTGCCAGCATTCGCTTTAGCCAACTCGCAGGTATTGATTGCCATCATCACTGGGGCAGAATATCACTGGCAAAGCTGAAGAATGACAGGGGAATTACCCTTGTTGACAGCGAGCCTAAAATCGTTACAACACTGGGTGATCTGAGTTATCAGCAGCGGCTTGACAGCTTCTTTAAAGAAAACAGCCGTCAAGAAGTTGTTCACCCCGCGTTTGTCCCAAAAGGCAGCTTTGATCCGGAAAGATTGGCCGCTGCTGGTTGGGAATACGCCCCCCAAATGTACGATAACGAAGAAGAGGCACAATTATCATTACGGCATGTATTTAACAGGCAGAATACCCCGAACCTTGACGAACAATTGATGATGAAACTATACACTGCCGAAGATGCCATCAGCTCTAACTTAGACATTGGGGTTATCAGGATGGATGGCTTTGAAAAGACTGAGTTACTTCCACATGCACCTGCCGGCAAAGACAAAATTGACGTCTTCTTCCTCGACAAGTTAGTTAACGATGTCAGAAAACTTCATGAGTCCAGCCTGTTGACCCTCAACGATCAACCACAAAAGGCAGCGGTGGTGAAGCTGGCAGGTTATCACGATTATCTTTTAACAACTCTTGACAATATCGATACACTGAAATTTAAACCCTTACCAGACCATGAGTTATTAAGCCATTTCCGAGACAGCTGGCCAGAGCATTTAAGACAAATCGATTCAAGGGAATTTACACAGAATACGTTGCCAACCCTGGGTAAAATATTGCCAGCTGTTGACAAAAATTACCAATTGATAGTTGATTTTATTGATATGATTTGCAGTATGGGGCAACCCATGATTAGAAAAATTGAACACTGTAACATCAACCGAATTAAAGAGAGGATGATTGAGTTTCAGCAGCTGTATCGTGAGCTGGTTTTGATACAGAAACAAATCGAATTCTTCCAGACTCTTGAAGAGGTATCACAGCAAAAAACTGATGCATTGCATGATAATACCTGGCGTAAATACTTAACATATCCCGCGCCACCCCAGCCAATGGATTGGCATATTATGCCCAGCGATGAACCAGTTACTTATGATAGTGAACAAATGAACACTCTTTTTAAAGGGTGGTTTATACCGTTTCATCGCAAAGAAAAAGAAAAAGCAATATCCAGGCTAAAAGTGCTTGACCGAAAACTTTCCATTGCCACATTAAAAATTGGCATGCAATCAGACCTGGAAAAAATGCTCATGACATTTACCGGCAGGTTAATTAGCCTCAAGCACTCAGCTGGCAATGAAGAATTGAGAAATAAATGTCACTGTTTGTCCACCCTGTCCAATGAGATATTGGCATTAATTGCCTTTAACAAACTTACCTCAAACAGATCTGGCAGCCAGAGCCCTGAATATTTGGATTTGGCAACAGACTTTTGCCTTCGTCCAGCAGGTGACTTAAAGAATGCCTCTTAGGAATTACCCTTGAACAACCTTCTTTTTTTACCACGAAGAAGGGTGTCGCAGAGGGCTTAAAAGCCTTGAACCACGAAGGTCACAAATGTTCATGACGATGGTTTGTCACCCTCTGTCATGAAAGCTTTAGCCACAGAGTCACCCAGACACACAGGAAAAGCTTTTTTTCTCTTCTCCGTGTCTCTGTGCCTCCGTGGCAATTTTCTTTCACAGCAAAGGAAAAGAAAAACTCTTCTTTGTGCTCTTTGTGTCCTTCGTGGTGCCATCTTTAACTTCCCGAAGCGGGGAGTAGGCGCTTAATGTCTACCACTCCCCTAATGTCCAAACCGGCTTAACTGTTTGCGCAGCCCCCTGTGGCTGTACTTTTGTACGATATCTAAAGGCAGCTTTCAATGGCCGTGTCCATTGCGAAGTGGTTTTGACCCTGCCCGACAATTGACATCTCAAAAACATCATTTTTAAACCCTCCTATTGATTAGGATCATTTATGATTTGGCCGGTCGTCGGATAAAATGCATGGTCGTTTTCGCTTCATAAATTGATCGAAGGTCAACGTGTCTGATCTTTGGCAAAGTCAAAGTGGGCGAGGAGCGCCAGAAAATATCAGGTTAAGGTTGGGGGACGACCCTATGAAAGCAGGTTTGTACAATCCTGATGAGTGTCGGGATAACTGTGGTTTCGGGCTTATTGCTCATATGGAAGGGGAAAAAAGTCACCACCTTCTGCAAACGGCAATTGCTGCCCTGACCTCTATGACACACCGTGGTGGTATTGCGGCCGACGGCAAAACCGGGGATGGCTGTGGCCTGTTGATGCAAACCCCGGACTCTTTTTTTCGCACACTGGCCCGGGAAAACTTTGCCTGTGAACTGCCCGCGCACTACGCCGTAGGTATGCTTTTTTTGAGCAATGACAAGGCTCAGGCAGAAAAAGGGCGCAAAACGCTGGAACAAGAGCTACAAAAGCAGCGCCTCAGCGTGGTTGGCTGGCGACAGGTGCCAATCAATGACCAGTGCCTCGGCCCCATCGCCAGGGATCTTCTCCCGGTGATCGAGCAGATCTTTGTTACGCCGGATGGCGAGTTTGACGAGCCTGTATTCAACGCCAGGCTCTATATGGCTCGTCGCTACACCAACATGGTAATGGCTGAGGACAAGGATTACTACATATGCTCATTGTCGTCTAAAATCATCACCTACAAGGGACTGATGATGCCGGTGGACCTGCCGGCGTTTTATCCGGATCTTGGCGACCCGCGTTTTACCACGGCCATTTGCGTGTTTCATCAGCGGTTTTCCACCAACACTATGCCCCGCTGGCAGTTGGCACAGCCCTTTCGCATGCTGGCACATAATGGTGAAATCAATACCATTACCGGCAACCGGAACTGGGCCGAAGCTCGCCGACACAAGTTCCAGTCCCCGTTGCTACCCACCCTGGACGATATCACCCCCTTGGTAAACAGAACCGGTTCCGACTCGTCGAGCCTGGATAATATGCTGGAAGTGCTGGTGACCGGTGGTGTCGACCTGTACCGGGCTATTCGTATGCTGGTCCCCCCAGCCTGGCAGAATATGGATACCATGGACCCGGACCTGCGGGCATTCTACGAATACAGCTCCATGCATATGGAGCCCTGGGATGGACCGGCAGGTCTCGTGCTTACCGATGGTCGCAATGCCGTGTGCGCCCTGGATCGCAATGGCCTGCGACCATCTCGCTGGGTGATCACCCGTAATGGCTACCTGACCGTCGCCTCTGAAGTTGGCGTGTACGATTACCAGCCTGAAGAGGTGCTGGCCAAAGGACGGGTCGGGCCCGGAGAGGTTCTGGCCATTGATACGGCAACCGGCGAACTGCTTCAGGCCCGTGATGTTGATAATAAGTTAAAAGACCGACAGCCGTATAAGAAATGGTTAAAACAGAACGCCTGTCGTATTCGCTCTCATTTCAATGAAGACAATCACCAGATCGACCCATTTACCCCGGAACAGCTACTGACCTACCAGAAGATGTTTATGGTCAGTTATGAGGAGCGCGACCAGGTGATCCGGCCATTGGCCGAAACCGGCCAGGAGGCTGTTGGCTCCATGGGTGATGACACACCGATGGCGGTGCTGTCTGGCCGAACCCGTTCTGTATACGACTATTTTCGCCAGTTGTTTGCCCAGGTCACCAACCCACCCATTGACCCACTGCGTGAAGCGATCGTCATGTCGCTGGAAACCTGCCTTGGTCGGGAGCTGAATCCATTTGTCGAGACACCGGAACACGCTGTTCGGGTTATCCTCAAATCACCGGTTCTGTCCACCGCCAAGTTTCTTGACCTGCTCAGCGTCCGGCACTGCCATACCTCTTTTGTCGCTGAGACCATCAACTTAACCTATGAGCCGACTACCGGTTTGCAACAGGCATTGGAAAATATCTGTGTCAAAGCGGTGGAGTCGGTCCGCCGGGGTACCTTGCTGCTCTGTCTGTCGGATCGTGCCATCGATCATGGGCTACTCCCGGTGCCAGCAGTTATGGCCACAGGAGCCGTACACCATCGGCTGATCAGAGAGGGACTGCGCTCAGACTGTAACCTCATTGTTGAAACTGCGTCGGCCCGGGATTCTCACCAGATCGCCGTGCTGATTGGCTTCGGCGCCTCCGCGGTTTACCCCTATCTGGCCTATGAAATCATCAACGATCAGATACGTTCTGGTCAGGTTCACGCCGATCAGAAAGATGCTTTCAAGTCTTACCGTAAGGGCATCAACAAAGGTCTGCTGAAAATCCTGTCGAAAATGGGCATCTCAACCATCACCTCTTATCGGGGAGCCCAGTTGTTCGAGGCGATGGGGCTGGCGCGGGAGATTGTCGATCTCTGTTTTTGTGGCGTACAAAGCCGGGTTGAGGGTGCACGCTTTGACGACTTTCACCACGAGCTGGCAATGCTGGCTGAAACGGCCTGGCAGGCTCACAAGCCGATCGTGCAAGGCGGCCTGCTGAAATACGCCTACGACGGTGAGTACCACGCTTTGAATCCAGATGTCGTACTGCATCTTCAGCACGCAGTGAAAAGTGGTGATTACAGCCACTACCGCCAATACGCCGATCTGGTTAACCAGCGGCCGGTAGCAACTTTACGGGACCAGTTAGGGCTGATTACCGCGAAACAACCGCAGCCCATCACGGAGGTGGAGTCAGTACACGACATTGTACGTCGCTTTGACTCAGCCGCCATGAGTCTCGGCGCATTGTCGCCGGAGGCTCATGAGGCACTGGCACAGGCCATGAATCGTCTGGGTGCCCGTTCTAACTCCGGCGAGGGGGGGGAAGACGAAGCCCGTTACGGTACCGATCGCTCGTCAAAAATCAAACAGATCGCCTCAGGGCGTTTCGGGGTGACACCTCACTACCTGGTCAATGCCGAGGTGTTACAAATTAAAGTTGCCCAGGGAGCCAAGCCTGGTGAGGGCGGTCAGCTGCCTGGTGGCAAGGTGAACGAACTGATTGCCCGCCTGCGTTATTCGGTGCCGGGCGTGACCCTCATTTCTCCCCCGCCACACCATGATATCTACTCCATAGAAGACCTGGCCCAGCTGATATACGACCTCAAACAGGTGAATCCCGAAGCGCTGGTGTCGGTCAAACTGGTGTCTGAGCCTGGCGTTGGCACGATTGCCGCCGGCGTGGCTAAGGCGTACGCCGATATGATCACTATCTCCGGTTATGATGGTGGTACTGCTGCCAGCCCACTGACGTCGATTCGCCATGCCGGCTCACCCTGGGAGCTGGGCCTGAGCGAAGCCCATCAAACCCTGCGTGGCAACGGTCTGCGTGGCAAGGTGCGGCTGCAGACTGATGGCGGTCTGAAGACCGGTCTCGATGTGGTCAAAGCGGCCATCCTCGGTGCTGAAAGTTTTGGTTTTGGTACTGCGCCGATGATTGCCATGGGCTGTAAATACTTGCGAATCTGCCACCTCAATAACTGTGCTACCGGTGTTGCCACCCAGAATAAGCTGCTGCGCGAAGAGCATTTCAAGGGTGAGGTGGCGATGATCATGAATTACTTTACCTTTGTCGCCGAAGAGGTTCGTGAGTGGCTATCCCTCCTCGGGGTCAGGACTCTGCAGGAGATCATCGGCCAGACGGAGTTGCTGGAACAGTTGCCCGGCCTGACCAGCAAACAGCAGAACCTGCAGTTATCAACCCTGCTGGGCAGTGCTGACGTCGAGAGCCCAAAGACCTGCCAGCAGTTGCGCAACCCACCATACGACAAGGGTGAGCTGGCCGAGGAGATACTGCGTCAGACGCTGCCGCTTATTGAGAGCTTTGGCGATAGCCAGACTCCGGATGCAGCAACCACCGGCGAGTTCAGTTTTACCATCGGAAACAGAGACCGTTCTATTGGCGCACGCCTGTCTGGGGAAATTGCCCGGCGATATGGTAATCAGGGTCTGGCTGAGAGGCCGCTAAAGCTCAGGTTCAGCGGCAGCGCCGGCCAGAGCTTCGGGGTCTGGAATGTGGGCGGTCTGGAAATGCGTCTGGCCGGTGATGCCAATGATTATGTGGGCAAAGGCATGACTGGTGGCAAGCTGGTTATATATCCGCCAGCCGGCAGTGGGTTTGTCAGCCACAAAGCCGCGATCATCGGTAATACCTGTCTGTACGGCGCCACCGGTGGTACCTTATACGCCGCTGGTCGTGCCGGAGAGCGACTCGGAGTGCGTAACAGCGGTGCCAGCATCGTTGTTGAAGGGGCTGGTGATCACTGCTGTGAATACATGACCGGCGGGATCGTCACGGTGCTGGGCCCGGTGGGGCACAACTTTGCTGCCGGTATGACCGGGGGATTTGCCTATGTGCTCGACCTGGAGAGAAATTTTGTCGATCGCTACAACCATGAGCTGGTGGACATCCACCGTATTGACACGGAAACCATGGAGGCTCACCAATCACACCTGTTGACGGTTCTTGAAGACTACGTAGCCGAGACTGGCAGCGTCTGGGGACAGGAGTTAATCGAGGATTTCTACGACTACAGTGGTCGATTCTGGCTGGTCAAGCCCAAGGCGGCCAGCCTTGATACGTTGCTGGCCAGCACGCACGGCAGCCCTGAGTGAGTAGCACTCAGGCGCAACAGAAATTGGCTTTAAAATCAGCTTTGTGAGGTTGGGTCATGGCACGGTCACATTTGAAACACTCCAAGATAGACGACCGGGGACAAAGAAAACGGGACAACGACTTTCAGTTTATCGATGTTGCCCGACGGGAGCCGGATAAAAAAAGCCTGCGTCAACGCAAGACTGAATTTGTGGAAATATACCAGGCATTTGATGAAAAGCTGGTGATGAGTCAGGCAGACCGGTGCCTCTCCTGTGGGAATCCGTATTGCCAATGGCAGTGCCCGGTGCACAACCACATTCCGGACTGGCTGAAACTGGTCTCGGAAGGACGGCTTTGGGAGGCGGCAGAGCTGTCGCACCGGACCAACAGTTTGCCAGAGGTGTGCGGGCGAGTCTGTCCGCAGGATCGTCTGTGTGAAGGTGCCTGTACACTGAATGACGAGTTTGGTGCGGTCACCATTGGTGCCATCGAGAAATACATTACCGACAGTGCACTGGCGCTTGGCTGGCGACCAGATATGTCGCATGTGACATGGATGAATAAAACCGTTGCCATTATCGGTGCTGGCCCGGCTGGTCTTAGCTGTGCCGATGTGCTGGTGCGCAATGGTGTGACACCCGTCGTTTTTGATAAACAGCAAGAAATTGGTGGGTTGCTGACGTTCGGCATTCCTGAGTTCAAACTGGAAAAACACATCCTGAGCCGTCGTCGTGAACTGTTTACCGAGATGGGGGTTGAGTTCCAGCTCAATACAGACATCGGTAAGGACATCACAATGGCGCAACTGCTCGACGAGTATGACGCGGTATTTATGGGTATGGGCGCCTATACAGCCATGTCAGGTGGCTTTCCCGGGGAAGACCTGGAAGGGGTTTATGGCGCTCTGCCCTACCTGATTGGCAACGTCAATCACAATCTGGGGTTTGCCGGGGATGACTTTATTGATCTGAAAGGGAAGCGCGTGGTGGTACTCGGTGGCGGTGATACCGCCATGGATTGCAACCGCAGTGCTATCCGCCAGGGAGCAAAGTCAGTGACCTGTGCTTACCGACGTGATGAAGAGAATATGCCCGGTTCCCAGCGCGAGGTGGCCAACGCCCGGCAGGAGGGGGTGAACTTCCTGTTTAATCGCCAGCCCGTTGAAATTGTTGCCGATGGTTCCAGAGTAGCGGGCATTCGCCTGGTCACCACCGAGTTGACTGAGCCGGACGAACAAGGACGACGCCGTCCCCGGGTAATAGAAGGCAGTGATCAGGTAGTAGCAGCGGATGCGGTACTGATAGCCTTCGGTTTTCGCCCAAGTCCTGCTGACTGGTTTGGTGATTACGATATTCACACCGACGAAAGTGGGCGGGTCATCGCTCCCGAACAGTCCCGCTTCCAGACCAGTAATCCGAAAGTATTTGCTGGTGGCGACATGGTGCGGGGATCGGACCTGGCGGTAACGGCCATCCGGGAGGGACGTCTTGCTGCCGAAGGTATTCTCGACTATTTGCAGGAAGTCAAAGAAACTACAGCGCAAAAAGA
>JAQFVO010000099.1 GCA_027942505.1 Endozoicomonas sp.
CTCTGTCATCCCCCTCTCTCTGTCATCCCGTACATGGACTGCGCAAGAAGGGATTTAAGACTTGTGACTAAGAGATAGCCTGCGCAGCCCCGGCGGCCCCGCCCGGCCCGATAGGGCGGGGAGTGCCAGACACTTGAGAACATCAACCAGGTAAGTAGCTGGCCATATGATTTCACATGGTTGGTCCCTTATTTGTAAGCGGCGATAGCGGCCTGCAATCTTAAAAGGTTTGTCGTGGAGCAGAAGGCGTAAAGCAACGGGTTATCATTGTTGACAATGAAGAAGTCAAAGCAGAGTTTTAAAAACTACTCGAGGCAGCCTTCAGACGGGAGCAGGTTCAACTGACGACAATGGCTTCTCCCGATGTTTTAACATGTGAAGCTTCAAGTTGCGGTTGTTGGTAAAAGCTTTGCTGCATTGCTTGCACTTATAAGGTTTCTCACCCGTGTGGGTGCGTGAGTGTGTTGTCAGATGGCTTTTTTGAGTAAAGGCTTTGTTGCACCGCTTGCATTCATAAGGTTTCACACCCGTATGGATACGCTCGTGATTTTTCAGATAGTCTTTTTTCTTAAAACGCTTATCACATTTACTGCACTTGTAAGGCTTCGCACTTGTGTGAATAAGCCGATGTTTTGTCAGATCGCCTGCTTGCACAAAGCATTTATCGCATTGCTTGCATTTAAAAGGCCTCTCACCCGAGTGGAGACGCTTGTGAATTACCAAAGCACTATTTTGTATGAAGCACTTATCGCATTGCTTGCATTTAAAAGGTTTCTCCCCCGTATGGAGGCGCAGGTGAACGACCAGAGAACTTTTTTGTGTAAAGCATCTATCGCATTGCTTGCATTTAAAAGGTTTCTCACCCGTATGGGTACGTTTGTGTCTTTTCAGAGAGCAGTTTTTCATAAAGCGTTTATGGCATTGCTTGCATTCGTAAGGTCTCTCACCTGTGTGGGTGCGCTCATGAGCAGTCATAGTAATTTTTTGTGTAAAGCACTTATCGCATTGCTTGCATTTAAAAGGTTTCTCACCCGTGTGAATGCGCTCATGTACTGCCAGATTGCATCTTCGCGCAAAACCTTTATGACAGTACCTGCACTCATAGGCCTTCACAAACGTGTGGACGAGCTCGTGCTTTAACAGATTACTTCTTTGTGCAAAGCGATCATGACATTGACTGCACTCATAAGGCTTCTCACCTGTATGGGTACGCTTGTGTTTTGTCAGATCGCCTCTTTGCACAAAGCATTTATTGCACTGACCGCATTTGTAGGGCTTTTCACCACTGTGGAGGCGTTGATGAATTGTCAGAGAATGTTTTAGAACAAAACACTTATTGCATTGCTGGCATTCAAAAGGTCTCTCACCCGTGTGGACAAGCAGGTGTCTTGCCAGATCGTCTTTTTGTGCAAACCATTTATTACATTGACTGCAACCATGAGGCTTACTCGTGTGGATCAGTAAATGCGTTTTCAGGTGGCCGGTTTGCCCAAATACTTTTGCACAGAACGGGCACAGTTTTTTTTTGGTACTGAGGCGGCTGTCGTCATATCTGCCTGGCAAAGAGCAACTGACTGCCCTCTGGCTTATCTCACCTTTGCACTGTTGGCGATGCTTGATAAACGGGCCAAGTTTTAGCTCAGGTAAATACTGTTTACACCCGGGACAAGTCCCACGACTCTTTATCCGATGGCTTATAACGCTCTCTCCTGCCTCTACCGGAAGGGTCCGGCATCCACGACCACTGACCTGCATATTGGAGCCCCTTGGCACCGACTCTTGCCTCACAGGAAAAGCAATCGAACAGCACATATTCTGCTGATCAATTAGCTGACAGTTTTACTCTGGGACAATAGCGTAGACCAACTACCGTGGGACAAAATAGAACTCTGTGAGACACCGATTTAATCAGACGACCATGAAATAGGAAGTCATGAAGAGAATCAGGCCGCCCATAATTTCTCCACTGGAAAAAATAAAACAAAGAAAAAGGCAATGAGAGTTAAAACATGACACCCATAAAAAACTGGTAAAACAAGACGTCTGTAAAAATCTTGACTGAGAAAAGTGGGTATCTTCTTTTTTTCTCTTGCCTGGGAGTTACAAGGGGAGATATTTTTTGTTTTCTCCGTGTCGCTTGCCTGCGTGGCAAGTTTCCTACTTGCCGGAAAGTATGGAAATGTGGGGGTGAGTTGGCAGCCATTCCCGCTGAACACACAATTCCTATCCAACGAACAGGCCATTCAGCCAACCGTTTTTCAAGGCCGAGCGA
>JAQFVO010000263.1 GCA_027942505.1 Endozoicomonas sp.
GGTGGGTTTGTTTTCACCAACAAAGCTGAAATGATTCATCGGGGAGCCGGCGGACATTTTGTTCCCGGTAACACCGGCAAATATACAGAGAAACGACTGTTTCAGATATGTGTTAGTAAGGTAATCTGAGTCTGCCTTTTAAGGGCATCGAGAAAAACTAAAAGTGGGTGTTCTTTTTGATCCGGTGTGAGTTGAGGTGACAACTGTGTTGACAAAAACACTGTTGCCCATTGGATTTTTGTCAGGCACTCAAGCCAATTAGTTAGAGGACAGCGTGAACTAATGTATTTTCATTAACTCAAACCTGCAAAAAGTAATTTATTACGGTTCTGATGACCCGTATTCGAATAATATGAACAAGTTAAGTGGAGCTAACATGAACGTAGACCAGGCAAGCAGTCCTCAGGCACGGAGAATAACAAGAGATGCAGGAACTCAAACGGTGGAAAACCAATCCTCTACCTTGGGCTATGATTTGTTAAATTGTTTCGGACGTTGTATCAAAAATATTCTCACTGATAATTTTCTTCTTCAATTAGATAGCTCTGAAACAAGAGCACACTTGAGTAAAATTAATAGTCCTTTAGAAACACGCCTATTACTTTGCTGTGGAGCAACAGGTACGGCAGCTTGTGCACTTAGCGGTTGCTATTTTGATCATTCATGCAGTGTTTTAACCGGGCAAACAATTCTGGGATGTCTTCTTGGCGATCAAATAGGCAGAAACTATAAAGCATTCTTACAGTCTGAGATAAAAAAACAATATGGCTTGCTAAATACTAATGCTGAAATAAGAACAAGCGCTAGAGCGGAAACAATAACACATCAACCTGAACCAGCCCCTAATACAACTGTTGAAGCCCCACCATCTTACCAGTCTCTTTTGGACTCTGGTGCAATAGTAAATGGACAAGCCAGGTATAGAGGCACACATACAAGCAGCTGATGCTAAAAGCGGCGCGTCTGTCCCGGTCATTTCAACTGCCGGCTTGCCACACTGAGACTCCCTGAACCGTTGCCAGAGCCCACAGTGGCTCACCCATTTTTCGGTACCAAAGTACTAGCTATGAAACATGGGACCCTCTATTATTGCAGTCTCGACAATAACTGATTTAATGGTCAATGCAACCATGCCGAGACGAACCTCTTCTTCAACTGAAGATGCGGGCGCAGTTCCCTACGATCAATGCTATGCAAAAACGTGGCAAACCGATCAGGGAGAAATTTGCCTCGGAAGAAAAGTACTCGAGCACTGCATAATCGTCGGCACCATTGCTGAAAAGCTGATTGAGCATTACCCCACGACACTTGGCAACATCCTGTTTCCCGAAGGCAGCCCATTGGCCGCCGCCGCTCACGATATAGGCAAAGTCAGCCCCGCATTCTTGACCAAATTGTTCCGGGCTGCCGGGCAAAAGCTGCCGTTTACAACCACCATCTCACCTGAGCTTGAGAAAAGATGGGGAGGCCATGCGGGAGTCAGTCAGGTAGCTGCAGAAGGTTTGGGGTTGCCGGCATTTGTTCCGGAAATTTTAGGGCAGCACCACGGGTTTACCCCACCAGTGTCCGGTACTCGTGCTGAAGATGATATTTTCGGTGGCCCCGCCTGGCAACAAGAGCGCAAGCATCTGGCTGATGAATTGTGCCAGCGCCTTGGCATGTCGTGGCCAACCATAAATTCAGACGCCCAGGCACGTCTAATTGCCGGGCTGACGTCCGTGGCCGACTGGATTGGCTCCGGCAGCTGGTTTGAAGACCCAAACCAGCCATGGCAACCCAACATCGAAAAAGCTCTGGACGATGCTGGCTGGCATAGCCCGGCCTACAAACCCGGCCAGAGTTTTTCTGATGTTTTTGGTTTTACGGCCCGAGCAGCACAACAACAGTTGATTAATGCGGTGCAAGGCCCTGGCGTTTACACCCTTGAAGCACCGATGGGGCTTGGGAAAACCGAAGCTGCGCTGTATGCCGCCTATCAAGCACTTGCTGCCGGGCGTGCCAGCGGCATTTACTTTGCCCTGCCCACCCAACTCACCTCTAACAAAATTTATGAGCGTTTTAATCGGTTTTTATCCGCCATTCTAACTACCGAAACACCTAAACATAGTCGTTTACTGCATTCTGGCGTCTGGCTGGTTGCAACCGCCATGGGCCAGGAAGGTGAACCCGGCCACTCCTGGTTCGCCCCTGCCAAACGCGGTCTGCTCGCTCCTTTTGCCGTAGGTACGCTGGACCAGGCATTGATGGCGGCTATGAATGTACGCCACGGCTTTGTCCGGGCCTTTGGCCTGGCCGGTAAGGTGGTCATTCTGGATGAAGTGCACACCTACGACGCCTACACCTCAACACTGCTCGATGCCCTGATCACTCTGCTGCGACAACTGCACTGTACGGTCATTATTCTCACCGCGACGCTCAACCAGAGTCGGCGTACTCAACTGTTGCAAGCGCCGCTGCAAAGCACCGATTACCCGTTGATTACGGCACTGCCCAACGATGGCCAGGTTCAAGAGCTGGCTGTGGCAACAGAAGCCGATGACGCAGTGGTTGCCATCACGTTGCAACAAAAGACCGAGCCGGCCGTTGAAGAAGCGCTCAGACGCGCCAGTCACGGGCAACACGTGCTGTGGATTGAAAACACCGTTGCTGAGGCTCAGCAGGTTTATCTTTCACTGGCGGCCCGTGCCAGGGAAATTAACGTTGACTGTGGCTTGCTGCACTCGCGTTTTACCCCGGAGGACCGTAACCGCAATGAAGCAACCTGGGTTGCCCTGTTCGGCAAGGATGGCTGGCCTGAGCGCAGCCAGCAGGGGCGTATTCTGGTGGGTACCCAGGTTCTGGAGCAATCGCTGGATATTGACGCTGATTTTCTGGTCAGCCGTTTTGCTCCCACCGATATGCTGCTGCAAAGACTCGGACGTCTGTGGCGACACGGCGAAACGCCCAGACATCCTTCAGCGTTGCGAGAGAGCTGGTTGCTTGCCCCGGGGCTAAACAGTGCGATAACAGCCCCGTATACAGCTTTCGGTCACAGTGCATCGGTTTATGCCCCCTATATTCTTTGCCGGAGCCTGGAAGTCTGGTACGACCGAACAATTGTCTCACTGCCTGCCGATATCCGGCCTCTGATCGACGCCACCTACGATGACCAAGATGACAGCGACGCCATGATGCGCTGGCGCAACGAGCTGGAATACGGCAACTCCCGACGCAAAGGACGCCAAGCCCTGACACAACTGGCCCGAATTGGTTTGGCCAGCGGCGGGAAAACCTTGTCGGATAATCAGACCCAGACCCGTTACAGTGAACTGGACAGCGTTGAGGTTCTCCTTCTGCGCTCCATTGAACCACTGGCCGAAGGTGGCTGCCAGCTGACACTATTGAACGGCGATCGTCATACGATTCCCGGCTCACGGCATCTGCTCAACAAACGACAGTGGCGCGAATTGAGCGCCACCCTGATGCGTCAGGTAGTTACTATCAACCCGCAGAACGCCCCCTCACCCACCGCTACCGACTCCTTGAGAAAGCTGGGTTTAGGCCACTGCTTCTATCTGGGCCGCCCTGAGTACGACGAAGCTGTGATTCGCCTTGCCCTGGTTAATGAAGACGACACTTTGCAGGGACTGTTCGGAGCAACAGCGCACCAGGAACAAATCCTGGAATACCGCCAAGACCTGGGATATCGCAGCCTTAAACAGGAAGGGATGTAATGGACAATCGATTCAATCTGATAGATGAACCCTGGATTCCGGTGGCCGACGCTGGTCTGATTAGCCTACGACAAGTGTTTTCTAATCCAGAGCTGCGGGCGCTGGGCGGGAATCCGATACAGAAGCTGGCGTTGATGAAACTGCTGCTGGCCATTGCCCAGGCTGCGGCAACGCCAGAGAATGATCAGCAATGGCAGGCACTAACACCAGCCACTATGGCCAGCCAATGCCTTGATTATCTGGCCAAATGGCATGACCGCTTTTACCTGTACGGAGCCAAACCATTTTTACAGATGCCCGCCATTGAAGCAGCCAAAACGCAACCTTATGGGGCAGTGCTGGCCGACGTGTCCAGCGGCAACACCACCGTGCTGAGCCAGATACAGCGGGAAAAGCCACTCTCAGATGCGGACAAAGCACTGGTTTTGCTGACGCTGATGGCTTTTGCCCTGTCTGGCAAAAAGACTGACAACAGTGTTGTCCTCAGCAAGGGATACTGCGGAAAAACCAACACCAAAGGTAAGGCCGCCACTGGCAGACCGGGTCCGTCGGTAGCTCATATGGGGTTGCTGCACAGCCATTTAGTTGGCCCCGACCTGCAAACCACCCTCTATCTCAATCTTCTGAGCCAGACACAGATTGACAGTATGGCCACCTACCCCGGTGGTTTAGGCATTGCACCATGGGAAACAATGCCTAAACCACCCAGCTTCAG
>JAQFVO010000275.1 GCA_027942505.1 Endozoicomonas sp.
CTTGCGAGCAGTGCAGCATGTGCGCCGGTTTACCAAGATGGGTATCCACTCGCTGAAGATCGAAGGGCGTATTCTGATGCCATATCTTCAGTATCAAGACCTCACGATCGTCAGCAAGATAGCGAATCTTGTAATCCCTGATGATCAGGTCACGCAAACGAGGATTCAGTTTATCCCCTACCAGCACTCCCATGTTCGGTTGATGACACAGGTTGTTAATTTTCCTGACCAGGTACTCTGCCATTCGCTGTGCCGCAGGCGGATTTTTTTCTGCAATAAACTGTCTCAGTCGTTTCAGGTCATCAACGGCACTCCTGGAAAACCTGAGTTTCATTCAGGTGCCTCCAGCTCATTATCACTGCCCCAGCTTTCCAACCATTCCATCACGACGTCACCGTCTACGGTATCGCCCCTGCGCACCTGATCCAGTGCTTGCAGGGTCTCGTCCCACTCCTGCATTTCACGGGCGTGTTTCTTGATGTACTCCCTGACCGCTTCGTTAATGAGATAGTTGCGGCTACGGCTCAACACTTTGGCCAACTGGTTTAACGGTTCTTCAATATCCTGATTCAGACGAACGCTGGATACACTCATACATGACCTCCTTTTTGGTGTATTACATTGTAGTACACCTAAGTTCGGCCTGCCGTCAATAAGGTTCATGCCGGATAATCCCGGATTGCTCCAACAGATCCTGAGCCTCATCCTCTGCCAGCTGGATCAGCTCATTGCAAACCTGACGGCACTTCTGCTGCCAGCGGTAAACTGTGCTTTCCCCCTTACCCTTAATCTGGATCTTACCTCTGGCCTGCCTGAGCTGCGGGTGCTCGAGTTCATACATCAGCCAGAGTCTCAGCAGCACCGGATTGCATCGAAACGGTTTCGGTAAACGTTTATCACTGCGTAAATGGTGCTGAATCCGCTGCCATGCAATTGAGCGGTTTGCCTGGTTATCGTCATAACGAATCGACAAAATGGCAAAAAGTTCCGGCTGCATTCTTTCTCGCAAATCTCCCTTGCGAATACCATCATCACCCAGTCGTTCATCTCTGGTACTGCGATGTTCTGATGCAACCGTTGTCTTGCGATAACCTGCATTGATTTCTCGCTGCCAGCTGGCAGATTTTATCATCAGCTCAGGTGTTCCGAAGATCCGCATTAATGCCGGTTCCAACGCAAAGTACATAGTGTTCTCCTGACCCGGGGCTTGTTCTTGTGTGTACTTCGATCCATGACAGAACAGCAGCATCAGTCTCCAGTCTCACCCACAAATGTTTGGCAATAACGCTGCACATCCTCGCGGGTTTTTCTCACCAATTCAGATTCTGATCCATAAAGCTCAACGAACAGAGTGGCGTTGACGTGTATAGCATCGGGCAGATACCGATGATGACCTGGACATAGCGGCATCGTGTCAAAATGGCTCGACCGTCTCCCGGTTCCGGTACCATGAAGCTGGTGATGGATTTCTGCCGGAGTCCCTGCAAAGCCATTCATCCGACAGGCAATGCAACCGAGCTGGGATACATACGACAAATATTGCTTTTCTTTCCGGGTCATCATGTTTTCCTAAGCAAAATGAATCACCTGTTCAACCAGATCATCGACCTTCTCGCGACTCCAGCCCCGACTTGGATGCAGTACAAAATCCAGCAGCACATCCACCGACGCTGAATACAACTGTTGAAAAGTTTCCTGGCTCATTCTGGAAAACTTCAGGCTTCTGGCACGCACCCGGACACCACCATCCGGGTAACCAATCACGTCATAAAATCCGGCCTTAACCGTCACCCATCGCCGAAACTCATCAAAGTTTTTCTCCGGGGTAAACCACTGGTCAGTCCCAGCCATACGACAGGGTCCTGGTTAAAAGTGATCAAAGCCCAACTTCAGCAAGGCAAAGAACTTGCGGTGAAAATGTGGGTTTCGTGTCTTGCGAAACTCTGCCCGAATCACCTGCCCGGTCTTCAGCTGTTGCACAAATAGCTGATCATCGTCGGATACCGGCACCAGCATCTGAGCTGAGACCTTCTGCAACGTCAGCTCTGCCATCAGATCGCCTCCACAAAGTGCCAGCAGAGCACCATCACCAGCACAACCCAGACCACCGCCAGGCACACACGATCCCTGAACCCCTTCATCGGAACATGCCCATCAGTTTCTGCCGAGCACCGTGACCATCCAGCGGATCAATGCCCTGCTCGGCCATGTTCTCCCTGATCAACTGAGTGGAGTGGATGGTCGGATCAAACTGGTGTTCGATGGCAAGCTGATCTTCCAGTGGCGTACCGTTCAACACCCGGTTGGTCAGTGCCTGATAGGCATTGGCAAATTTCACCTTCACATCCCGACACTCCTGCGGTGAACCAGCAGAGCGTAACTCATGCCAGCCTGCCGTCCGCCCCGCCAGGTAAACCGCCCGATGGGACCATGGGTGGTGATTTGGAGAACCTGCATGGTCATTGGCTTCCTGCCATGCTTTCGCCATCTCCGGCAGTCCCATATCCTGCGGCTTAGGCTGACAGAACCGACGAAACTCCGGAGCCGATGGCGGCCAGTCGCTCCCCTCCCGTTTTACCCGGCGAATCCCCAGATCCAGCTGATTCGGATGCAGGTCGCTCAGGGTATCCAGCCACTGCCCGGTACGATCCGCCAGGCCGTGCTCCCGTGTCCACGTAACTGCTCATTTTTTGTAGGCAAAAGTGCCCAGTTTGAAAAATTAACCCGTGATTTTACTGGGCTGTAGCCAATC
>JAQFVO010000350.1 GCA_027942505.1 Endozoicomonas sp.
GAGACACAGAGGAAAAGCTTTTTTTCTCTTCTCCGTGTCTCTGTGCCTCCGTGGCAATTTTCTTTCACGGCAAAGAGCACTAAGAAGAGCTTTTCTTTTCCTTTGTGCTCTATGTGGTTCAAATCGTAGGATGCCTTAAACCCTACGTATGGCAAGGCTTCACTCTTAAGTCAGTGCCATTGAACCCCGGGAGTCATCTAATCCGGACTGCATCACCTGAGAATAAAAACGTCAGCGTCTTGATATCCACAGTCAGACTGAGGAGGAAATTAGTGCCAGATTTTGCATGGGTTCACTAAGGTTTTGCTGCTGGGCTAACTCCCCTTTTTGTCCCACTACTTCTTCACTGATGCCTTTTTATGAAGCTAATTTACCGGCGCTTGAATTCAAGTATCTAATTTTTATCATAGTGCGGCATTATCTCAGCTGGATTGGACATCTGAGGCAAAACACATAGGTCCTCTGGTAAACGCACTGTTTGGAGATACTGCTTCTTGGCGATCGAGGCTAGTTTTGAAGCTTCTTCCTTACCGAGTCTGTTTTTCATTCTCTTGTAAATTTTATTGTAGATTCTACGACTCTCTGCATAAACGGTATCATTCCTGTAGCGCTCCCTTCGCCGTTCCCGGCAGCTGGGATTGTTACGGAAGCGCTCACGCTGGTACTGCATTTGGCGTTCTGCGTAGGCGGGATTATTGCGATAATACGCTTTTTTGGACTGCCTGATGTGATCTGCGTAAGCGGGATCATTCTGGTAGCGCTCCCTTTTACGACTCCTTTCGCGCTCCCTTTTGCATACCGCAGGTGAAGATTTATCATCAACAACTTCTGCTGAGTTCACCGGATTATCTCCTGTAGCTTGTTGGTGGTTTAGCTGGTTAACTACAGTGACTAGTCGTTCATCCTTCGGGTTAGTGAGTTCGACGAAAGGAGTGGTGAAGTGATGGTCTGAATTCAAATGGTTCGCTGGTGTTGGCACCCGAATATCAATTTCGTTCCCCAAAATGTAGGGCTGATTAGAGAAATAGCTGCACAGCATCGACAGTAGCGTATTATCAAATAATTCATTGCCAGAATTGAACGACACATTCTTCTCGTCAAAAATTGACTCTGGAATAACCGGAGTATCCAACCTGTCAGGAGCAGCTTGCGTTAGAGATGAAACACGGAATTCATTCAATGGATTAATAGTGTGAGCGTTATTTTGGTCTGTATTCGAGTGATTAAAATAAACAGAGAAAGGGTTGTTCTGTGTCTGAACTGGCTTACCATGATAGTACGACTGAGGTTCTGTCGTACCATCCTGAAACAAAAACCCTGTTTGTCTATCAAACGTTGTATTGACATAAGGAAGAGTGAGGTGGTACATGGAACTATTTAACTCTTGGGTTACAGCTTAAGGCTCTTGCGGCCCAATAATAGTTCCTCTCATAAGTGTCATGTCTATATTTTCGTATGGCCAGCACAGGAATTTGCTAATGCTATTTGTAATGGTGATGTAAAACTATTAGAAAGCCAGTGTCTGATGAATAAGGATCTCGGTGGCGGTTGGGTTTTTGCTCATAGAGTCATTGATGGCAACGTTAATAATCGCTTTAAGCAAATTGTCTGGTTCGACCGCACTGTGGAACTGCATCTCTCTGTAGGGGATCAGTAACGGCAATAGTGATACCTGCTGATGTATCATTTAGTCTTGGCTATAAATTGTAGCTTAAGGCAGACATTAAGCACTTCAGTCACCTCAGGGCTGCCTCTTTTTGCTACGCAGGTACACAGACACAGTTAAACAGAGGAAGATTTTTGTAGTTTTCTCCGTGTCTCTGCGTGGCAAGTTTTCTTTCTTGCCAGATAATATCGAAGTGCAGGGGTTATTTAAGGGCAATTCCTTAATGTCCACCTCAAGAATTCCAGTCAGGAGGCTGTCCGGGAATAGACTGCCCCACGCGACAACTGCTCCTGCGTTGCTGCAGTCGTGCAGTTGCGATAACTTGGTCTAAAAATTTCTCGCAATCATCGCTACGGGCGCTATTCTCGGACAGCCTCCCGGACCCAGAATATCCTGATGTTCCAGTATTTTAATAACGGCACAGGCTTCAAACATGAATTCAGTCGGTATTTCTGACAATATTAATAAGCTCAATGGTACTCACTCTGACGACGAACTCCTCAACAACGTCAATCAATGTGACAGCAAAGCCGTGGTTGCACCATCGACGACCAGGCCGTGTTTCCTGTCAGCTATCCCTGTCGAATTGGTCTTGTCTGTTACCCGCTATCTACCTCCAAAAGATCGGTATGCGTTTGCAATGACCTGTCAGTACTTCAAAAACCTGATCCTCCATGAAGATCTGAAAACCAGTAAGGCGTGGTTTGCCGGTTTATCGGTTCGTCATCGTGAGCATTTTAGGCGCATCGTCGGCCAAATTAATGACCATAACCTCTCAGGATTGTTAGAGTCTTTTGCCAAATGCACCAGTCTTAAAGAGCTTTTTGCTGAACCGGCAATTTTCGGCTTCAGGCCGTTGTTGTGTTACACCATCAGCGAATTAATGGCCCACTGTACGACCTTTTGTGTGGCCCGCCAGGTGGTTATGTATAAAGATAAAAAACTGGGAAGGATCTATTTGAGTTCAGATGGCAGTAATTTGTTTTTCTTTGATACCCGCTTCGAAACCTGTCTGGTTAAACCCATCAGCAGATGCCTGGACAAAAAAGAACCTGAGGTGTCGTATATTGATATCACCGATGGTCTATACCAGCTTTGCAGCCCCAATGGCCACTGCCTGTTTGATATTTCTGCGCAAGAGACAGTTATTCACGTTCAGACTCAGGACGGAAACTGGCTCAGGAAAATGACAATTCCGCACATTCCTATCATTACCTCTTCTTTTTCTGCCCCCATTCCACCTGTCTATGAATTCAGTACTGACAGTTGCCATATGCTGCTTACGTTCTATGGCGAATTGAGAATCCTTAAATCGACCCCGGATGGGGAATGGGCAGAGGTTGCCATCTTTGAAACCGGGTGCTCCGCATCCTTTGGGCTATTCAGTGGCGATGGCCGTTGTATCATCTCCTACAATCGTATCGACTGCCTCGGTGAAATTTATGGCATTGGCACGGACGGTTGCTGGGCGCATGAATTTACTATCTCCTCTGAGGTGGAACACCCACACGACAAAGTTGACAGGGCAACGTTCAGCCCGGATGGCTGTCTGGTGGCAACTATTACAGAAAGTCACCTGTTACAGGTCCACGCGGTGGACCAGCACCGGAACTGGACAAGGCTCAATTTAGATCCGATCGGTCCTGTTAACTCGGTGGTCTTCTGTAATAACAGCCGGCATATGGCTGCACTCTTTGAGGACTACCAGACGGTCAACATATTTACCCTGTCTCCCGATGGCCATTGGCTCCTGAAAAAAACGATTGATCATCACCGGGTGATGGCCATGGATTTCAGTGCCGATGACCGATACCTGCTCACCTCTTGCACCGGCACTATACGTGTTGTGGATATTCACTCTGACTTTATGTTGCGAGAATGGTCTCCTGAGCGATGGGATGAGTTTTACCGGGCCGGTTTCAGTGGTGATGGCCAATACTTGCTGATATCCAGCCGGAAGGCATTGAAAATCTTTGCCAGAAATCGGGACGGGAGTTGGATGGACCGTAACACATTTTTCTTTTTCTCTGAATGGAAACGACTTAGCGCCGCCACGTTCAGTGATGATGGACGGCATATATTGGTCACCCAGAGGGAAACGGCCAGAGTAATCGGTTTGGGGGCTGATGGAAAATGGCGGATCAAAGTGGTCATCAATCACGGTGACAGGATTAATGCGGTTCGTTTCAGTTGCGTGCAGTGCTGTTTAATTACGGCCAGTCTGAATGGTGTGGTAAAAATCTGGTATTTGAGAGATGGGCAGTCAGATCGAAAACTGCCCTCTGCCGTCGTACAATAGATTCACAGTTAAGCCTGTTGACGCAACATCGATCAGGAACCAAAGAGGAAAAACTCAGGAAATGAAGTCATAAACTCGACAATAACGGTCAATTTTCTGGTTGTCCTGTTCCTTGTTTTATGTCTTGTTTTTCTCTTTGTTTGAGGGAGGGCAATGCAACAGCCGAAAACCTCATACCCCCTTGGGGACGTTGGATTGAAAACAGTGTTGAATTGATTAGACATAGGTCTAATATTAAATTCTGGAAAATTACATGCGTGATTGTCAGCATCGGAATACGACTCACCCACAACCGAAAACTATTGATCAATATCAAGCATCTTAGGGATGAGGCATTGCAAAAAGTACCGGATGCTAATGTACTGGTGCCGGGA
>JAQFVO010000385.1 GCA_027942505.1 Endozoicomonas sp.
GGAACTTCAGGCCTGCTCAGTTAGCGATATTCTTGCCTGGGGCGTGAGGCACTGGTCACTGGACAACCTGATGGGCACAAAGGAGCGGTTGCTCACTTCCATTGATTAACGACAGTTGGTAGAGAACTGCATCAGCCGGGAGTTTGATACATTGACAGCTACGGTAAGAGAAGTGATTGATCTGCCCGATGCGCAGTTGACCTACTGGCCACAGTTTCTATGCGCATCGACCTCGGACCGGATCTTTGCCGATCTGCACACCACACTGGCCTGGCAGCAGGACTATATAACCCTGTTTGGCCAAACCCACAAAGTCCCTCGTTTGCAGGTGTGGATGGGTGATTCTGACGCCCATTATCAGTACTCTGGTTTAGCCTTGTCACCGCAGCCCTGGTCACCCACTGTAAAGGCCATCAAACAGAGCATTGAAAAATGTTGCCATCACCGTTTCAACTCTGTGCTAATCAATCTCTACCGGGACGGGCAGGACAGCAACGGCTGGCATAGCGACGATGAGCCGGAACTGGGGGGCAATCCGGTCATTGCCTCGCTAAGCCTTGGTGCCACGCGCCGTTTCCGGCTCCGTCATAAATATCAAAAAGCCCGGGCACCTAGCAGTCTGGATCTCTCTCATGGGTCGCTGCTGTTGATGGCCGGCACAACTCAGCAGTACTGGCAACACTGTCTGACCAAAACCACCAGGCGGGTAGGACCAAGAATCAACCTGACCTTTCGTTGGGTTGAGGTGCGCTGACACTCTTGCACAGGGTCGGGCAGCTCGCATATTGCAAATGATTTGAAAAGAGCAGGATGGTAATTCTCGCGCAGACGAGCCTTTTTGTCTGGGTGTCCGCCTGACTGAACCAAGTGGTCATTTAAGGACTTTTCCTTATGCCCAGTTAGCCTGTGTCCATCTAGACTGAGCCTATGAAGTGAAAATAAGCGTTTGAGTGGAAGTGACGCATAACGGGAAATATCCTGCACCGTGGCTATATTTTTCCATTACTTGTTTTTCTTAATTTCAGCATGTCCTATCCCT
>JAQFVO010000231.1 GCA_027942505.1 Endozoicomonas sp.
CATAAGGCTCAGCACAGTCCATCTCAATCAGTTCCAGTGGCTGCTCAAGGCCGCTTAACCGAAGCCACCTTTTCTCACAATTAAACACTTTGTCAGTACGAAAAAAATTGAACAGCAGCGATAGCGCGCCTTTGTTGATGCTGACAAACAGGGTTGGCGCGGACTCATTGGGCGACAGGAGTATCACCGCATCTTGAGATGGGCTGGCACGGTCATTAAATGTCCCGGAAACGGACTGATCAAAAGCGACACAAGACTTGGGCAACTCAACAGCCGGGTTGCAGCAAGTGGCCTTAACATTCCTCGCGGCCACTCTCTCTTGTGCGGTCAGGTCCACCCCATCAGAAGACCGCGAGCTGGCAGCCGGTGCGCCCCCGGCTGCGGGTGGCGGCGGTAAATCAAGATCCCCGGCCGACCTTCTGACCCATACAACATCCACAGAAGGAATCCTCACCGATACCGAATAAGCAGCGTTGGACATCGGCCGGACAATTTAGTTCGCCCGTTGATAAAGGGTTTTCTGAACCCCATTTATTTGCTGTCCCATCAGTGGCTGGCATCGCTCTGTACATGCGTGCTTAAGCTGACATTCCGCTCAGAGAGCTTCAACTTTTGACCAGGGCAACAGCAGTGATCCGATAGCCGGCCTTGTGGGGATGGGTGTAAGTTCTTGACTGCACAAACCAGTTACTACCCCTACTATCAACAGACATTTCCAACAAGGTATCGGTAAGAGGGCTTTCCTCGTCGGCCGTTGAGGTAACGAAGTAGCCGTAGTCATCTCGATGGGCAACGTCACAAAAGCCAACCTCCATCCATAGCGGGGACGTTGGGAAGTAGGTTGCCGGGCTGTCGTCCTCGCTGAACCCGGCTGACGGCTTGTCAATAAGCCGGTTTGCTGTGGCTGCGTCCTTGCGTGATGTGCAGGGCGACAGTGCCCGATGGCAGTATCGGGCAAACTTCGCTCTTAACGGGCTGTTTTCAGGGAGCGATGAAATGTCTTGATTCATCTCGTCCACCAGCTTGTCAAGTTTGATGCTGTCAAACGCTACCTCACCATTAGAACAACCATTGCTGCCGCATGAGGATGTGCAGGTATGATTGTAATAATAATCGGTGACTGAAACGAACAACATACGCCCACCATCTTCATCTTTAAAGATACCTAACGTCGCACAGTCGCATACAGCGCCGACCAACTCACGTTCAATCGTCGACCACAGTTGTGCCTGCACCAGTCGGGCAGTGCTCTTGGGTCGGTCGCAACTGAGATAGTCAATTGCCTGAATGACGCTCAGACAGGTATTTCTGTCAAAGGAGACGGCATATGGGGGCCAAGGGCTGCCTTCGGGATTTTCATTGAGCCAGTAACACAGATGCATGGCACTGGCCATTGCATAAGGGGCAGCACAATCCATCTCAATCTGCTCCAGTGGCTGCTCAAGACCATCTAGCCGAAGCCACTTCTTCTCGCAGTCAGACACCTTATCAGTACGAAAAAAATCGAACAGCAGCGACAGCGCTCCTTTGTTGGCGGTAACAAACAAGGTCGATGTGGACTGGTTGCCAGGCAACAGCATTATTACCGTATCCTGGGACGGGCTGGCGCGATCATTGAATACCCCGGACACGGAGTACGTGAAAGTGCTACAGGATTCGGGCAACTCAACAGTAGGGTTGTAGCAAGTTGCCTGGACGTGCCTTGCTGCCAGCCTTTCTTGTGCAGCCAAGGCACTACCGGACACGCAATCAACAAACCGTGAGGCGGAAGCCGCACGGGGCGCCGTGGCGTCAGGCACGGTAGTTGATGGCGACACTGACGCAAGACCAATATCCATAGACTGCCTCATGAATAACACTGAATGTAGAACCTTGGACAGTGGCTCCACAAAATAGTTCACCTGTTGATTAATTGGTTCTCTGAGGCCTGACGGCCTATACAACATAACGAAAGTAAATGGTGTCCGGAGCGTGCGGGCAGAGCTTGTCAGCATCTTCCACCCAGCTAAAGGCGCCAGCCCCGGAGGTGTAGTCCTTACCA
>JAQFVO010000457.1 GCA_027942505.1 Endozoicomonas sp.
TAAAAACCCCTCTCCATATTGCCGCAGAGCTTGGCAATGCTCTGTGTGCGAAAGAACTGATTGACCGCGGTGCTAACCTTGAGGCCACCAACCATGAAAGAGCCACGGCGCTGTACATTGCAGTTGAGAAAAAACACACTGACTGCGTGTTGGCCCTGATCGAGGCAGGAGCAAACGTCAGTTTCATTTTGAAGGACAGCAATACACTCCTGCACATAACCGCCAGGCACGGTAAAACCAAGTCCATGCAGGCTCTGATCGCTGCCAGGGTGGATGTCAACTCTGCCAACGACTTTGGAGCCACTCCCCTGCACTTCGCTGCCGACAGTGGTGTTGCTGAGCGTGTAAAGGCGCTGGTCGAAGCCGGAGCGAACGTTGATGCCACTGGTTTCTATGCAGAAAAAAAAGATGTCACGCCGCTTTTCACCGCAGCCTCGAGAGGCAAACTCCACTGTTTAAAGGTTCTGATCGGTGCCCAGGCGAACCTCAACATCCCGTCGTTCACTGGCGCTACCCCTTTGTCTGTTGCCGTTGAGGATGATCATACTAAGTGTGCTCTGGCACTCATTAAGGCCGGGGCCGATGTCAATGCCCGCTTGAAAACCGGGTCTACTGCGCTCAGTGTTGCTGCTCAGAATGGTCGTACAGAGTGTCTCCGGGCTCTGATCAGTGCCGGCGCCGACCTCAATGCCGGCACGCCCGAGGGAGTAAACCCGCTCTTTTTAGCTAGCGCTTACATGCAGCGTGAGTGTGCACAGATACTGCTTGCTGCCGGAGTCGATATTAATGCCTCACTGAGGGCGACCTCACTGCCGCTCGTGCACGATGCCTTCCAGAATTTGCAAAAGATCAAAGCAGAGATGGAGGCCGTTTCGCGGCCCGGTGTTGGGTCAGGCTCCACAGGCAGTTAACCAAATATAATCGAATATTGTCGATCAATGATTGACCTTTGCTTCAGGAAAACAGATTGAAGACAAACCTGATGCCTGCACTTTTTTTGTAATTGTCACGACAGTTTGCTGACTGGTTAGTTATCTATACAAAAGCTAATGGCAGGCTAGGAATGGCGCCCGTGACGAGGATTGCGCGAAATTTTTAGACCAATTTTTCGCAACCGCACTACTGTATGGATGCAGGAGCCAAAGCAACGCAGGTAACGTCAAATCAAGACCGTGGACACGCCACGGCTGATGATCGTGCCAGGCATGCTCACTGGAAGTCGTTTGCGTTTTGTCCCGGAGATAGTATGGAGCCCGTTTCACCTGTCAAAATGCCCGTGACCTGCCATGAAAATAACGACGACGTCTGTCCCATCTGTCTTGACGGCATTGACCGTGGCGTGGTCAAAACCCGCTGCGGCCACAGGTATCATTTTAAATGTGCCGACTCCATGCTCCGAAAGAAGCTGCCCGAAGA
>JAQFVO010000469.1 GCA_027942505.1 Endozoicomonas sp.
ACTTCGGGAACAATGTATTTTTTTAACAGATAGACGTGGTGGATGGCCATGCCGGAATAAGCCAGGGGAATGCCAACGTATGCTCCCAACAAAAGATCATGTATATAATCAGGATCATCCTGAGTCAGCAAAGAGTAGCTTGCGCTGGCCAACAATATGGCCCCAACAGTACAGCGCCTCCTATGAAATTATTGCTCAGGCTGCGTAGATACATCTCAGCAGCATTGGCGCGAACCCATTTGAGCTTTTGGGGGTTCTTTGGTGGGTGTGTTGGTTGCCACTTTCTGTGCGTTCGTCTGGTGAGCAGGTTGCGTGTGGTTAACAGCATTCATGATTTTCAGGCTCGTGTGGATGAGTGACTCTGACTGAGGTCTGCTCTTCGACGAGATCCGGAGAATAAAGTTCCCTGCGCGACCCAACAAGCTGTACCGTCCTGCCAGTCAGCAGTACGCCAGCTACCCGGTGGCTTTATCCTGAGATATGAATGGTAATCAGTCATTCTTGTCTTTTATCGTGCTTTCTGGCAGCTCGGTGTCCGGAGTATTACTTATCAGGATTTTTTCGGAATCAATGTATTTTACTGACAGATAGAGGAGATGAGCGCCCATACCGATAAGAGCCAAACCAATACTGGCACTTGCTCCCACGGAAAAATTAAGTTTGAAATCACTCTCATCCTGAGCCGTGAAGGAGGAGTAAGCTGCGCTGACCAGCAGGCCAGTCACCGCGCTAGCAGCGCCTCCTATACAACAGTTCAGTATGCCGCGACCAAACATCTCAACGATGCGGCAATGGCGCGCGCCCATTTGAGCTTTTGGGGCTTCCTTAACAGGGGTGTTGGCCGCCACGCTTTGTGTGTTCGTCCGGTGAGGGGTTTGCGTGTGGATGACAGCGTTCATGATTCTTAGACTCGTGTGAATAAATAACTTTAAATAACTTTAGTTCCGGTACTAACCCGAATGTTTCATAAACGCTGCTACAACTCGAACGGCTGATGTTTTTTTGAGCAAACATGGCCTGCCAAAT
>JAQFVO010000491.1 GCA_027942505.1 Endozoicomonas sp.
GAGCACGGTTAGACCGGTCAAAGATCACGCCGAATTGCCTGCCATCGGGCAGTGTCAGGCTCATGGTTTTATTGGCCACTTTGGACAGGGCATAAAGGCTTTTCACCGTCAGCCGGGATACCCAGCCGGCCTCACCATTGCCTGAGAGCACAATAGAACGCCCATGAGCGAATGGCTCCTCCTGCACCAGTAACGCTCCCGTCAGACTGCGCTCGGTGCTTTGACTCGACTCTCAAGTTTCTAATGCAAGAGTGTTTGATATTCAGGCAAACGATACTTGAGTGAAGCAGTTGGCATCATTCTCCCCAGCTCCCTGCCCGCCATATGCTTGCTGGATATTCTCACTGGCCGGTAGTCTTCCAGAGACTCCGTCAGCTTCTTGAACTGCTCCTGAGGATTTACTGACTCCACAACTGACCGGATGATATCCAGTAACGCATCGATTCTGAGCTTCTCGACCAGACAGCCAACGGTAAGCGCAGGCTGCCCGCCCGGGGCTGCTTGTGTTCCAGGCGGGCAGATTGTTCAGGATGAAGGAGCAACATATGGTCACACAGCACGCTCAGGATCACGCCACGCTCAGACCCTTCCATGCCTTGCTGCAAGCCTCTGTTGCACCAGCCTTCCTGAAGTTTCCAGTCCTCAAAGAACACCCCGATCAACCACCTCAGCGTGTGAAGCCGGGCAATATCATCATGACGCCAGGAAACATCCGTGGCGACCAGATAGCGATAGTCGTCCTCTCCCTCGTATTTCAAGGCAATAATAAATCGCTTCTGCCCATGGGCTTTGACCTTGAGACGGGCAGACAATACCGTCACCTTTTGCTCCTTTCCCCCTCGTATGACCAGCGTCTTTTTAACGCCAGGCCCGAGATAACTGTCAAAATAGGTCTTCAGATTAACTTCTTTGTTTTTGTAGATCACCGTCTGGTTCCAACGGAGCGGGCTAACCACCTGTGTTCCCGAGAAGACCGGGGAAGCTCCATCCATAAAATGGGCATCACCATAGAGAGCATCCGCCAGAATTCCAGTGACGTTTATATCTGGAAAGTGCCGTTGGAAAGCCTGGATCATATCCAGTGCCAGTAGCTGTTTTGTTGGGTACTCACTGTCGGGCTTTGGCTTGGGAGGCTGATCCTTTGGAGGAACTCCCTGTTTTTTCAACAAGTCTCTTTTCTTCCGCCATTCGGTCATCTTCGGGTCGGGCATATAGAACCGGAAGTCAATGGGAATAGTCACCAGCGGAGTTTGTAAAACCAGAAAGACTAGCTCCTGACCGTTGACATAACCACTGGTCTTTTTCTCCTTGATCTTGTGGGTCTTGCCTATTTTTTTGGTTCGTTTGCATCTTGAGCGCCCTGTGTCGTCGATGAGCAGATTTCCCTCTGATAAGCCATAGCGGTTGGTGATGACAAGAACACTGCTGCGTAGAAGTAGATGCCAGACAATTTCGGATCGGTAAAACATCCACCATAAGGCGGCCGATGTATATTGGCCAAGACTTCGACGTTCCATGGTTGCCCAACAGAGCTTCTGAGTCAGAATCATTGCCGAAATGACAAATGTCAGAAAATAGCGCTGCTGCGCAGCTAAAGTCCGAGTAGCAGCAGTGAGACCTGCTCAAATTTGACCCAATAATCAGGCTAAAACTTTAGAGTCGAGTAATAGGTCTCACCGTTCCATTCAAAAATCACGCTGCCGGGCAGTAAAATGGTGTCGTTCATTGCTGGCAGCAAGTCGATCGTCAGTTCAGGAGAACTGATACTTTCGCTGTGTTGTATGTGGTTCAGGTCGCTGGCCTGGGCAACTGCGGTGATGGCATCGCCGTTGAAGGTCTGGGTCTTCGAGGTATAGGTGGTGGACAGCTTGTAGATATAACCGCTTTTGCTGGCAGACCTGATGGTGTACTCGGGATAACTGTATTGCCTGAGGGCAAGAACGGTAAAGTCGCCGGTCTGGTAATCAATGGCGCCAACCACGCCCCGCCAGCCGCCGGCCGTATCATCGCTGACTTGCCTGGCCACCTTGCGGGTGCTTTCGTAGGTCGTCCAGCTCTCCTCCAAACGGGACCTTCTCGGCACGTTTGACAACTGTTAGACAACAAATTGCAGCTGCACCGAGCCGGGCAATAATGGCGCGCCCGGGATCGTGCCACTCATCACGCCCTGACCATC
>JAQFVO010000495.1 GCA_027942505.1 Endozoicomonas sp.
AGTGAAACCACCTCGCTGTTGCAGCAGATGCGTGATCTGGCGGTACAATCGGCCAGTGACAGTAACAGTGCTGCCGACCGTGAAGCGTTAAATGATGAAGTGGTGCAGCTCGTAGCGGAGATTAATCGCATTGCCAGCACTACCAGTTTTGGTGGCCAGAATTTGCTCGATGGGTCATTCACCACCAGGAATATCCAGGTAGGCGCCTATGCAAATGAGGTGATTCCTATTACAGTCTCCAGCACCGCCGGTAGTGAGCTGGGCATATTGGGTACAGAGCTGGATTTTGAAAATTTTTCCCTCGGGGAACCGACAGAAGCTCCTGGGGGGATTGACGCACAGAATCTTACCGTTAGTGTTAATGGCGCCAAAACCGTGGTACCCATTGAGCAGGGCGCCAGTGCCAGTGAGATTGTTAGCGCTGTTTCTTCTGCGGTTCCTGAAATTATGGGGCTTTCTAATACCAGTGTGGCTCTCAGTTTTACAAATGTATCGGCTGAAGAAGGTAATATTTTTTCTGTATGCATCAATGGTGTCGAAGCGATGTATACAGTGCCAGAAAAGGGCGTTATTGGAGATGTTATGAATGGGCTTGCCGCTGCATTAGTGGCTCAAAACATCGACGCTGTTGGTGGGAGTGCTGCCAATAATAGTACCCTGACCTTAACTGACCCCAGTGGGGCCAACATGCTGATTTCCGTATCCTCAGGGAATCAGCCTGTTAGCGGCATTAGTTCATCCAGCAGCGATTCTTCCACCAGTGGTAAGCCGATTTCAGGAAATCCACCTTCAAATGGTCAAGCAAACAACCCCACTCCCCTGACAATTGAAGCCACAGTCAACGACTACGCTGGTAATCCCACTAAAATTTCTCAAGACTTAACAGAAGGCAAGGAGTATGAGGTAACCGGTGCGATTCAGTGGATTTCTACTGTTCCTGCTGAAAATATCACTTTCACCAGCAACGGAACTATGCTGGGATCTGCAGGTGGTTCTGAGACTCCATCCGAGGGCGATGTTGTGAACTTGTCGGTGGATACATTGGACATCAGCACTTACACCGGTGCTCAACAGGCCATTGAGATAATCGATCACGCCCTGGCCGATATTGATAGCAATCGCGCCACTCTCGGTGCAATCCAGAACCGCTTCCAGCACACCATTTACAACCTGCAAAATGTGCGTGAGAACATGATGGCGTCGCGCAGCCGGATTGAGGACACTGACTACGCCTCAGAGATGTCTACCCTGACCCGTGAGCAGGTACTGAAGCAAGCCAGTATGCTTTTTGGTTCAGGATGGTCTTCACGCGAGCGATGTCGCGCTTGACCTGCTTGAGCCGATGACTCTGACCCA
>JAQFVO010000528.1 GCA_027942505.1 Endozoicomonas sp.
CTTTGATGAAGGTTTCTACTATGAACACTGCTATAAAAACATCGTGGTTTCGGCTCAAAGAGTTCTTCCTGAATAATCCCAAGGCAGCTATTGGCATTCTGTTGGTATTGAGCGTCTGCTTTCTGTGCTTCTTTGCACCTTTGTTTACTGATTATATGCCCAATGCACGTATTGCTCGTCCCCATGAGGCTCCCAGTGCTGACCATATTCTCGGTACCACCCGAATGGGACGTGATGTATGGTCCCAGTTGATTTATGGGGGGAGAATATCCATTTTGGTGGGGCTGGTAGCGGGCGTTTTCGTCATGTTCATGGCGATGATTGTTGGCATCAGTGCCGGATACTTTGGTGGAATAGTTGACAATGTACTGTCATTTCTGACCAACGTCGTTATGGTGATTCCAAGTCTGCCACTGATGCTGGTGCTTGCTTCCTATCTGGACCAGGTTTCACCTCTCGTGATCGCCATTATCATCGGAGCAACCGCATGGCCGTTCGGTGCCCGGGTTATTCGCGCCCAGACGCTTTCGATTCGAAACCGAGATTTTATTCATGCAGCAGAAGTGATGGGAGAAAGCAAGAAACGCATGGTCTTTTTTGAAGTCATGCCCAATATGCTGGCAATTCTGGGTAGTTCATTCATCAGCACAGTGATCTACGCCATTATGACAGAAGCGACGTTGGAGTTTATTGGGCTGGGTGACCCACTGTCTGTCACTTGGGGCGTAATGCTGTATAACGCACAACAAACGTCAGCTATTCGAATCGGTGCCTGGTGGGAAATTCTTGCTCCGAGTATGGCTCTTGCATCTCTGGCCATTGGTCTGGCCCTGATCAACTTCTCAATTGATGAGATATCCAACCCCAAGTTACGTGCTCAGAAGATCATGGCTAAATTCCGCCGCGAACAGGCTAAAGAAAACAAACGTCAGAAAACGCAGGCTGAAACTAAAACAGGCTGTGAAACTCTGGGAGGTGCAGCATGAGTGCATTGATAGAGGTTAAAGATCTCTGTGTCGACTACATCACCCTGAATGGTCGTGTGCGTGCAGTTAATAATGTCAGCTTTACCATAGGTGAAGGTGAGATTCTTGGATTGGCAGGTGAATCTGGCTGCGGAAAAAGTACTATTGCCTATGCATTAATGCGTCTGCACCGTCCACCGGCATTGATCTCAGGGGGGCAAATCCTTTTTGAAGGTAAAAATGTTCTGGATTTTGATGATGAGACACTGAGGCAGTTTCGCTGGAAAGATACATCAATGGTCTTTCAGAGTGCTATGAGCTGTCTTAATCCAGTGAAAACTATCGAATATCAATTCTACGATATTTTCAAGGCCCATAATATGATCACCAACCGTCAGGAGTCTATCGAGCGGGCCAAAGAGTTGCTCAGGATTGTTGATATTCCGGAAGGACGGTTGTTCGACTATCCACACCAGTTTTCTGGTGGTATGCGACAAAGGGTAGTTATTGCGATGGCACTGGCCCTTAAGCCTAAGCTTCTGATTATGGATGAACCCACAACTGCTCTGGATGTCGTGATTCAACGGGAAATTCTGCAAAAGGTCTATGAACTGAAACAACAGTTTAACTTTTCGGTGTTGTTTATTACCCATGACCTTAGCCTTATGGTGGAGTTCTGTGACCGCATCGGCATTATGTATTCCGGCCAACTGGTAGAAGTTTCTGACTCAAAAGCCATCTTGCAGCAACCTCTGCACCCGTACACATTTGGCCTTGGTAATGCCTTTCCAACCTTGACGGGGGAGCTGAAGGTGATGGTGGGCATTCCCGGTACGCCGTTGGATTTGAGTAATGTGCCTTCGGGCTGCCGGTTCGCGGGGCGGTGTTTTAAGGCTTCGGATCAGTGTCACCGGGTAGAGCCCGCTTTGATTCCGCAAGCAGAGCGAGGGCAGGTCGCTTGTCATCAGCCACTGCCTTTGCCTGCTTTGTTTGCGGAATCAGACACTTTGCTAAATGACTGTAATGATCGGCTACAGGAGAGTAGGGATGTTGGCTGAAGTACGGAATGAATCACAATGGGTTCCTGACAGACAGGTAACCCTTGAAGCGAAAGACCTGACTATTGACTTTGCCAAAGCTAAATCATCAATCTTTGGCCCTCGATCGTATTTACGGGCACTAAACAGTCTTAATTTTAAGATGTATGGCCATCATTGCCTGGCAGTGGTGGGTGAGTCTGGATGCGGGAAAAGTACTTCGGCCCGAATTGCAACGAAAATACATAAGGCCACATCAGGTTCAATTTCGTACAAGGGGCGGAATATTGATGATATTGTCAGTAGTCAGGAGTTAAGAGATTACCGACGTGATGTGCAGATGGTGTTTCAGGATCCGTTTGGCTCTCTGAATCCACTGCATACCATTCGGTATCATTTGGAACGTCCGCTGAAAATTTATTTTAACATTACCAATCGCTCTGAAATGGAAGACAGACTGGAAGCAATTTTGACTCAGGTTGGGCTGACACCGGCCAAAGATGTACTGGAAAAATTTCCTCACCAGCTTTCAGGTGGGCAGAGACAGCGGGTATTTCTAGGGAAAACGCTGGCGATTGGTGCTCATGTCATTCTGGCAGATGAACCGACTTCCATGCTGGATGTATCCATCCGAATTGGTGTGTTGAATTTGATGAACCAGATGAAGCAGGATATGGGTAAATCGTTTATGTATATTACCCATGATATTGCCACTGCACGGTACATAGCTGAAGATACCATGGTCTTATATTGTGGGCATATGGTGGAGTGGGGTAATACCGAAGAGATTACTCAGAATCCGCAGCACCCATACACCCAGTTATTGCTTGCTGCGGTGCCAGATCCCAGTCGAAGTATTCACGACAAACTGCCAACCCACCGGTCACTGGAAACACCTATGTGGTCACCGGAGAGTAAGGGTTGCCCTTACGCAGCACGATGCCCACAAGCTCAGGCAGCTTGTACAGAATTTTTGCCTGAAACGAAAGAAATAGCACCTGAACACTTTATCCGTTGTCATCTTTTTGTGTGAGAAACTAAGAAATGAGTAAATCTGTTTTTGCCTGGCATGATGAACTTGACTGGTTGGCAAATTTCCACCTGATTAGCTGGACTTCTCAAATAACTGCACTTGCAGAAGGTCCTGTACTGAATAATGCCAAGGCACTATTGCAAGAGATTTCTGAGAAAAGTATCACAGATGAAGCGATTACTGTTCGTTATGGTCTAAAGCAAATATGCCAGAGCTTGACATTATTGAATCCCCAAGGTGATGCACAGATTTGTGATGCTGGCAATATTTCACGGTTGAATAGACAGTTAAAAAGTGTTGTTCAACCAGGCAAAAACTACTTGATTGCCTTTGATCTTACAGCTTTGGATCTTTCAAAAAAAGAAAACCAGCAGGCAGCCGTTGCTTTGCTAATTACACTTTACAATCAGAGTTATCACTTTGACCAGCTGGGATATCGCAGTAATCCAGTGGTGAATGAATTTGAAGTTCGACTAATAACTGATTCCGCTGACAATGAAACTGCCTATGCATTGAATATTAAGGCCCGTGCTATCTCTCAAGGGATGATGCTGGCACGCAAACTGTCAGATACACCGAGCTGTGATTGCACTCCCTCCGATGTTGCTCGAAAGATGCAATTGTATAGTCAGTCGTACAACAACATTGAATGCAAAGTGCTTGATGTGAAAGCGATGGAAGTCCTTTCTTTGGGGGCACTTTGTGCCGTGGGCAAAGGAAGCATTAACCCTCCGTGTCTGGTTGAGTTAAGTTATCAGGGGGCTTCAAATGATCAGCAGCCTTGGGTTCTGATTGGGAAAGGTGTGACTTTTGACAGTGGCGGACTGTGGCTGAAAAATGGTGCGGGTATGTCTACCATGAAGTACGATATGTGTGGTGCTGCCGCTGTGTTTGGAGTCATCGAAACCATCCGTCTACTGGCATTGCCAATCAACGTTACAGCTGTAGTGGCGCTGGCAGAAAATATGCCTACTGACAGGGCTATGCGGCCTGGTGATGTGGTTACCACTCATGCTGGGTTGACAGTCGAGATTATTAACACTGATGCCGAAGGTCGCCTGGTGCTGGCGGACGCCATTAGTTACGCTCATGAACAGCTGAACCCGTCGGGTATTATCAATGTCGCAACGCTCACCGGTGCTGTCGTAAAAGCTCTGGGTTATGAAATTACTGGTGTGATGAGTAATAATGAATTGTTGTTATCAGCACTGCAGTCTGCTGCGATTCAATCTTATGACCGTATCTGGCCGCTGCCATTGGATGAAAGTTTTTCCGGGCAGGTGAAAAGTGAAATTGCGGACTTGTGCAATACTCCCCCAAATGATGCTGCCATTGCTGTATCGGCAGGGTATTTTCTCAGTAAGTTTTCTCCTGAACGGCCATGGGCACATTTGGATGTAGGAGGGACGGCATTAACCAGAGAGCCATTCCTGCAGGCGACAGGACGGCCAATTCCGTTGTTGGTCCAGTTTCTGTGTGATGTCTTGTTGGAACGTACAGAGGAGAGTGCGGCATGAGTGCATTTCTGGCAAGGCTTGAAATTAAACTGATGTCTTTTGCCGGGCGTATGGCCCAGCAGCGACATTTAGGGGCGATTCGGGATGCTTATATTGCATTTATGCCCTTTATCATTGTTGGCTCGTTGCTGCTGGTCATTAGTTCTTTCCCCAGTGAAACCTACCAACAAATGATGGCTAGGATTTTTGGCGAGCAGTGGTCTTATATTATTGAAATTCCTTTCAATGTCATCTTCTCTACCATGGCATTATTTATTAGCTTTATGGTGGCGTACCGTTTGGCAGAAAGGTATGACATCGATAAAGTGTCAGCGGGTATTTTATCCTTGGCAGCTTTCTGGATTCTGACGCCCTTCCAGAAAGTAGAAGGGTTAGGTGTCGTGATTCCCATGGAGTGGATTGGTAGTAAAGGGCTGTTCGTTGCCATGATTGGGGGGCTGGTCTGCACAGAATTATTTACCTGGTTGCTCCGTAAAAAGATTGCTATTTCCATGCCTGACGGTGTGCCGCCAGAAGTTCAGCGGTCATTTTCCGCACTGATTCCGGCACTGCTGGTGTTAAGTCTGGTGCTCATAGTTCGTGTGTTATTTGAAGCAACCCCCTACGAAACGATTCATCAGTTTATCTACGAGGTATTGGCATCACCGATTCGTCACTTTGGTACGTCTTTTATTGGGGCGTTACTCACCACCTTTAGTATAACTTTGCTCTGGTCTGTGGGTATTAACTCTGGCTCAATGGTTAATAGCATTCTGCGTCCATTCTGGATGGAAAATCAGATGGATAATATTTCAGCAGCCCAAGCTGGTCTGACTCCACCCCACATAATTACCGAGCAATTCTTTGATATGATCTGGATGGGGGGCTCTGGCGCAACGTTGTCCCTGATAATTGCCATGCTGATTTTTGCCCGCAGTCAACATATCAAGAATGTCTCACGACTGGCGGCAGGTTCATCAATTTTTAACATTAATGAACCTGTGTTATTTGGTCTGCCAGTGATTATGAATCCAGTGATGTTGATTCCGTTCAATCTGGTACCACTGGTCTTGGTAACTGTTCAATATGTAGCTATGTCGACTGGTCTTATCTCGCCAACGACAGGTGTTTATATTCCATGGACGCTCCCGCCAGTAATTAGTGGGTTTATTGTTACAGGCGGTTTTTCCGGTGCCATTATTCAGCTGATTAATCTGACGATTGGTGTCATCATTTATCTGCCATTCTTACGAATTATTGATAAGCAGTACAGAGCCAGTGAATCAACAGAGGCAGATAATGCCCTGAATGTTAAACAACAACCGGCTTATAGTTGAGAATTTATTATGAATAAACCAACGTGGGGCATTATTGCGACTTGGCGCATGGCTTTTGACGGGATTGCAGCTGCCAGTCAGCAGTTACAGTGTGAAGTGAATGCAGAAGCCGCAGTGGTTCAAGCGATAAAAATGGTGGAAGACTATCCCTTTTATAAAAGCGTAGGGTTCGGTGGCCTGCCTAATGAAAAAGGTATTGTTGAACTTGATGCTGCATTTATGCACGGCACAACCATGGCGATTGGCGCAGTAGCCAGTGTCCGTGATATTGCTAATCCAATTCTTTTGGCTCAGCGCCTCAGCCAGGAGCGCTTTAACAGTTTTATGGTTGGTGAGGGAGCCATAGAATGGGCGATAGCAAATGGTTTCGAGCAAAAAAACATGCTGACCGAACGTGCTAAACAACACTATGCAAAAAAGTACCGTGAAACCATCAGTCAGGGGTTATCACCGTACAGCGGTCATGACACGGTTGGTATTGCTGCAGTGGATTTACAAGGCGATATTTGTGTGGGGACATCCACCAGTGGTCTATTTATGAAAAGGCCGGGACGTGTGGGTGATTCACCTGTTTCTGGTTCCGGTTATTATGCGGACAGCGATATTGGGGCTGCCACGGCTACAGGGTTGGGCGAAGACCTGATGAAAGGCTGTATCAGCTATGAGATTGTCCGGCGTATGGGAGAGGGGATGTCTCCTCAGCAGGCGGCACAAAGCACAGTCAACGATTTAGAAGCCAGGTTACTCAAACGTTATGGCCGGGCTGGAGACCTCTCCGTTGTCTGTATCAGTAAAGATGGCGAGTTTGGTGCGGCCACGAACATTGAAAACTTCTCTTTCTCTGTCGCCACTGCTGCGCATGAACCTGCGATTTATGTCTGTACCTGTGACAATGGTGAGACAACTTATGAGCGTGCAAGTCAGGAATGGCTCGATGCTTACCAGGCACGTATCACGGCACCGATTGTTTAGAGGACGAAGTGCTTACGATTCCCGTAGCAATTTGCATAAATGGTAAAAGAGTAAAATACTTCCTTGAAGCTGTTAGCAATGCCTATTTGGAAAATAGTTGTCGTATAAATGGTGTTATTAATAAGCTTGTTGGAAGTACGCCAATAAGTGGATAACGGCCGCAAAATATGGCAGTGAGTTATTCAGAGACGAGGGTCGCCGTTAGACTCTCTCTCAAACTGTTTTTCTTTCCAGACAAACATCTTGAAAACACTAGAGGTTAATCATTATGGCATTTCCTGAAAACTTCCTTTGGGGGGCGGCAACCTCTGCCTATCAGGTAGAGGGTGCATGGGATGAGGATGGTAAAGGACGGTCTATTTGGGACAACTTTGTTCGCATCCCAGGCAATACTTTTGAAGGCACAAACGGCAATGTAGCTGCTGATCACTATCACCGTTACAAAGAAGATGTAGCACTAATGGCAGAGATGGGATTGAAAAGCTATCGATTTTCCATTAGCTGGTCACGATTGTTGCCAAATGGTCGGGGTGAGGTTAACGAAAAAGGCGTTGAATTTTATTCGGATCTGATCGATGAGCTACTGAAGCACAATATTGTACCTTTTGTGACACTCTACCATTGGGATCTGCCTCAGGCGCTGCAGGATGATGTGGCCGGCTGGGAATCCCGGGTGTGCGTGGATGCCTTTGCAGAGTATGCCCGGCTCTGTTTTGAACGATTTGGTACACGGGTTAATCATTGGATCACTTTCAATGAGCCGGTCATATTTGAGATGTTCGGTTATGTAACCGAAGCACATCCTCCAGCTAAAAATGATCCACATCTTATGTATCAGGTGAGCCATCATGTCAATCTGGCCCATGCTAAAGCGGTTCTGGAATATCGAGAACTGGGCTTTCAGGGTGAAATTGGCCTGACCAACGTGATCAGCCCGGCTTATCCCTATACTGATAGCGCTGCTGACCGTGAAGCAGCCTGGTGGGCAGAGTCGTTTACCTTTCATTGGTTTTACGATCCAATTCTGAAGGGTGAATACCCTGCGGAATATCTGGCTGCTATTGAGGAACAGTTTGGCAAGCTGGATATTACTGCTAATGATTTAGCCTTGCTCAAGCAGGCAAAAAGTGACTTTATTGGTATTAACTATTACCAACCGGCCCGTATTGCTGCTCCCGAGGCAGAAAGTCTTTGCGCTGTCGGGCGCGAAAGCAACACGGGCGCTGCCGGTAATGCCAGCTTTTGCGGCCGTTATCGTACAGTCTTGGATACTGCTCAGTTTGAGTACACTAAATGGCGTTGGGAAATTTGCCCAGATGCCCTGCGTGACTGTATGCATCGTATTAAAGATCGGTACGGCGAAATTCCAATTTACATCACCGAAAATGGTTTGGGTGATGAGGATACTGTTGTCGATGGTGTAATTTTCGATGAAACAAGAATTAACTATATCAGTCGTCATTTGTCAGCCTGTAAACAGGCAATCAGTGAAGGTATTCCCCTCAAGGGCTACTATGCCTGGTCCTGGATTGATCTGCTGAGCTGGTTAAACGGCTATAAAAAAAGATACGGTTTCGTTTATGTCGTTGGTAGTACCTTGGAGAGAAAGAAAAAGCAGAGTTATTTCTGGTATGAACAGGTGATTGCAAGCAATGGAGAATCACTATAGTTCCTGAAAAGTTATTAATAGTGTCAAGTAAAACTTCGGAATTCGTGTCATAAATGCATATTCTGGCTCTGGTGAACGCTGATTTTGACCAGCCATGAGTACGGTTCTGGTCTGATCTTGAAGACTTTTTGGGATTTCTCATGGTTGCCGTTCAAGCCCCCGGGGGGGGGGGCACATTGCCAAAATGGCTTTTGCTCCACCCCCCTGTGCCAACATAGTTGTCGACTCAACTCACACAGTTTGACTTTCCTCTTCGGTGGCTGCCCGATCTGGAATCACCCAGACTTCATCATCCAGTTCCCAATTTCCCGGCCTCTTTCGTGCAATATCCACTAGATTGTGACCCCACATACTCACCTTCATCCGCCAAAATCCGGATGATCCAAATGCGCTGCAGACTGTTAAAACGGCCACTGTTGCAGTCGTCAACAAAAGTTGCTATTCATCGCTGTATTGTTCGTTAAGCAACGCCTTATCCAGTCCAGCCGCAATCTGCTCTCTGGTGATCCGTATATCCGAGGACTTATCCAGAAACTTCATCAGAAGATAAGAGATAATCATGGAGTAAGCAGCGACAAAACAGGCGCCAGACAGCTGAACAATAAGTTGCCCAAAGCCTGCATTGACATGGTTTACCAACCCGTTAGCCGTAAATCCAATCATTACGGTTCCGAGAAAACCGCCCACCCCATGAACCCCCCACACATCAAGCACATCATCCCAGCCAGCCTTTCTGGGAATCTTTATCGCGTAGAAACAGGCCAGACCGGCAGCAGCGCCAATAATAAATGCCGACATCGGGGTAACATAGCCTGAGGCAGGGGTAATGGTTGCCAGCCCCGCAACAGCACCGATCAGCGGGTCAAGAAATGAGAAAGTGCCCTGTTCCCGGTAGCTCAGGATTGACCAGATAATCATACCGCTGGCACTGGCAACGCCGGTATTGGTAAAGACTATGGCCGTTGTTCCTGCCGCCGCCAATGTGCCTCCTGCATTAAAACCAAACCAGCCAAAGAGCAGTATGCCAGCACCAATAGCCACCAGCCCCATATTAAACGGCCCCTTACCGGTAATAATTTTCCGTGGTCCAAGCACCCATAACGCAGCCAGACCCGAGAATGCAGAGGCTACGTGAATCACTGTACCCCCGGCAAAATCCACAAAACCCATTTTGGCCAGAAAACCGTTTCCCCATACCCAATGAGCTACCGGGAAGTAGACCAGAATCATCCAGATCACCAGAAACTTTATCCAGGCCCCCATGGTGATCCGGTTCACGATTGACCCGGTCATCAATGGGAGCGTAATAATGGCAAACATCAGCTGGTACATGAAGAACATGAGAAAAGGGATGGTCAGTCCATAGTGACTGTTAACATCAAACACGATATCCCGAAACCCAAAATACTGAAATGGACTGCCAATAATACCCAGAATGTCACTGCCGAATACCAGGCTGAAACCACCAAAAATCCACATGATAGTGACAACACCAATGGACAGGAAAATTTGCAGCATGATAGTGAGCGAGTGTTTCTGCTCAACCAGTCCGGCGTAAAAAAATGCCAGACCCGGCGTCATGAAAAATACCAGGACAGTCGCAATCACCATGAATGCGACATTGCCGTGAACTACACCTTCAAACATAGTCTCCACCCTGCTTATGCTGATACCAGGCAATGCGAACATCTCATTGGAGGAAGCCAATAATCTGGAACCACTTCAAAGACAGAATAGACGACAATAGGTATTGTTGTGCAGGTTGTAGCAACTGCTCATTCGGTTGCAGGAATATTATTGTCGACTAATCTGTTCTTTATAGACGACAAATTATTATTAATTTATCAAATGTTAATGGCTAACGGCTTGAGGTTAAGGCTATGAGTAACAAGAAAGCGATTCGCGGTAGTATTCTTACTTTTGTCGCTGATCCATTTGTTGTCGAAGGCAGCAAGTCATATCTTTACTATCAAGATGGTTTGATTATTCTGAATTACGGTACGATTGAGAAAGTCGGTGCCTACAAAGACCTGTCAAGTCTCGTCAATAACGACCTTGAGTTACTGGACTATTCAGGATCACTGCTCACCGCAGGTTGCATCGATACCCATGTACACTTCCCGCAAACCCCAATGATTGCCGGCTATGGTGAGCACCTGCTGGAATGGCTCAACGAATACACATTTCCCACAGAATTAAAACTGAAAGATAAAGTCTTTGCGTTGTCTGTTGCCAAAATGTTCCTTAAGTCGACCTTAAAAGCTGGAACGACAACCAGCGTTGTTTATGGCACTGTTTTTAAAGACTCTGTGGATGCTTTCTTCGAAGAAAGTGAACGACTTGGCACGCGTATGTTGTGTGGAAAGGTCTGGATGGACCGCAACGCTCCCGATGGATTGCTGGATACTCCCCAGTCTGCCTACGATGAAAGTAAGGAGCTTATAGCGCGCTGGCACAATAATGGTCGGCAGAAATATGTTATCACTCCACGCTTTGCCCCATCCTGTACCGGTGAGCAACTTCAGAAGGCTGGTGAACTCTACCGGGAGTATTCTGATGTTTATATCCAGACACACCTGTGTGAAAACACCGGTGAAATAGACTGGGTAAAGGAGCTTTTTCCGGAGCGTAAATCGTATACGGATGTTTATGATCATTACGGGCTGATTGGAGAGCGTGCCGTTTTCGGTCATTGCGTCCATTTTAACGAAGATGACTTTAAAACACTCTCTGAAAAGAGGGCTGCCATATCCCACTGCCCAACGTCCAATCTGTTCCTTGGCTCTGGCCTGTTTGATATGGAACAGGCCAAACGAGGTAAGTACCCCTGTCTGGTAGGTCTGGGGACGGATATCGGTGCGGGAACCAGCTTCTGTCACCTGCAGACACTTAATGAATCTTACAAAATATCCGAACTGCTTAACCACAAACTCACAGCAATCCAGGGATACTACCTGGCCACGCTGGGTGGTGCTGAATCCATCTACCTTGATGACAAAATCGGTTCCATTGCAGAAGGTAAGGAAGCGGATATTGTGGCCTGGGATCTCCACTCTACAGAACTGATCCGCTATCGCATGTCGTTCTCGAAATCGTTGGAAGAGGACCTTTTTACCCAGCTGGTGATGGGGGATGATCGTTCAGTACGTGCCACCATCGTCAATGGTGATATTGTATACGACCGTGATAGTGGCTTTTATAAGGAGTAATTTGCCATGACTGCTGATACCGTTAATCTTGGCGGCGGGCGTGCGTGGTTCTACTGGATCATCGCCACAACGTTTGTTCTGTTTCTGTTTAATTTACAAACGGGTTACAACATTATCAACCCGGATCTGGAAAGCAGTCTGTCACTGTCAGTTGCCCAAATAGGTCTTGTCGCCAGTACCTATACGATAGTCTTTGCCATTTGTCAGTTATTTTCAGGCCCATTGCTGGATCGCTTCGGGATTCGCTATATCACCCCTTGCGCCATTACCGTTGTCGCTATTGGCGCCATGCTGCTGGCCAGGGCAGAAAACTTCGAAATGTTGCTGGCGGCAGAAATTGTTATGGCTTTAGGCTCTGTATTTGGGTTTGTCGGTGCCGGCTTTGTGGGCGGTGAATGGTTCGGCCCGGCAAAATTTGGCCTGATGTTCGGTTTTGTGCAAACAGCGTCATGTATTGGTTCATTGTTTGGCGGTAATATCATTAATGAATGTCTGGCTGATTTTAGCTGGCGGGTCATCATCGAGACATTTTCCTACTTCGGTTTTTTCCTCGCGGTTGTAGCGTTTGTTTTCCTTCGTGACAGCCATCCCATGACCGGTGAATTCTCGGTTATGTCAGTACTGTCAAAACTGGTTGATACGGCCAAGGTTGGGCAGATCTGGATTATTATGCTGATGGGCGCGGCCTTGTTCGGCACATTATTGTGCATGGCAGTGGTTTGGGCCAGCAAAATTATTCAGAGTCATGGTGTCGGCGTCAGCGATGCCAATACCGCCTCCCTGCTAGTGTGGCTTGGGGCTGGGATCGCTGCCGGGCTTATGGATAAATTTTCCCGCATGGCAGAGAGTAGGAAGAAAGTAATTGTCGTCTGCTCGATCATATATATAGCCAGTATCCTTGCTCTGCTTTACCTACCCATGGATTTTTATGTAGCCAGTGGCATCATTTTAATACTTGGTTTTGTCAGCTCTGCACAGATGCTAACCTTCACGATGGCCTCTGAAGTGGTGCCAGTCGAGTTAGAGGGGACGTCGGCCGCCTTTGTGAATAGCGGTATGTTTATTGCCGGAACTATTTTGATCTCTCTGCCGGGTTATCTGCTCCCCGATACTCACACCCGCAATTTAACATTGGGTGACTTTCAAGAGGCGATGACCCCCATATGGATTATTAATATCGTCGTGTTGGCTATTTGCATTATTTTTATGCAAGACACTTACAAAAAGGTGTAGACGATGCCAGAGCCGGTCCCGGATAACCTCACCAGATCCGGAGGTGCTAAAGCGTGGTGGATGTGGATTATTGCCACAAGCTTCTTGCTGTTTTTGTTCAACTTGCAGACAGGGTACAACATTATCAATATTTCGATGGCCAAAGACCTGTCCCTCACGGTAACCCAGGTCAGTGTCGTTGCCAGCGTCTATACCGCAGTATTTGGCCTCTGTCAGATATTATCTGGCCCTGTGCTTGATCGCTTTGGTGTTCGCTATGTGATTCCATGTGCTCTTTTAACTGTGACTCTGGGGGCTTTGGTCCTGACTCATGCCCAAAGTTTTGTCACGCTGCTTATTGCCCAGGTCATCATGGCTATTGGGGCTATTTTCGGTTTTGTGGGTGCAGGCTTTGTCGGTGGAGAGTGGTTTGGCAGTACAAAGTTTGGTTTTATGTTCGGTCTGGTGCAGGCTGCGGCAGCTTTCGGTGCATTTTTCGGCGGTAATTTAATCAATGAGTTGCTTGAAAGTTATAACTGGCGTGAAATACTTCGGGGCTTTACCTGTGCTGGGTTGTTCCTTACGGTTATTGCTTTCCTTTTCCTGCGTGACAGGAAACAGTTCTCTGCTGGGTCTCTTTCTGTGAGCACTGGCCTTATTAAAGAGCTGATAACCGTAATTGGCGTACGCCAGATCTGGTTATCGACCCTGATAGGCTCTGTACTCTTCGGTGGTTTGCTTTCTCTGGCCGTGGTCTGGGCCAGTAAAGTTATTCAGAGTTATGGCATGGAACCTGCCCGTGCCAACCGCGCATCGCTGGTCATCTGGCTTGGCTGTGGCCTTGGGGCTGGCGTGATGGATTTGCTCTCCAGGTCTCTGAAAAGTCGTAAACTCGTTCTCTTGGTTAACGCTACCGTTTTTGCGCTGGCCCTGATACTGCTGCTTTACTTCCCGTGTGATTTTTATATTGCAAGCTTATTGTCGTTAATCATTGGCTTTACCAGTGCTGCCCATATGCTGGCATTTACCATGGCCGCCGAGATGGTACCATGCTCACTGGAGGGCACCTCCGCAGCAATAACCAATAGCGGCCTATACTTGGTCAGCACATTGATGATCACTCTGCCAGGCTATCTGCTGCCTCATACCGAACATTTAACTCTGTCTGGTTTTCAATCGGCCCTGATGCCAATCTGGGTGATAACCGTTGCCAGCATCGTACTGTGTCTGTTTTTTTTGCAAGACACTTTCGAGAAACAGTCGCCCCCAGTGCCAACATAGTTGTCGCCTCAACTCACACAGTCTGACGCAACTGCCCTGAGTCAGCCTCAACGTAATGACTTTACTCTTACTTGCACCCCACGACGACTAGCTGAATAATGCCAGCCAGCGATTGTGGATAACAATCCAAACTACTCCAAATGAAGCGAATCGTGAGAAAAGTCCTGTGTTGCAAATATTGATGTCTGCCACCAATGCCTTTTGTAAATATATTCAGCAAGATATGGCACGCCTGCCGAGCCCGGATGGTAAACGTGTGGGTACTCAACCCATTGCTTCTGGTGAAAATGTCATTGCCTGGCAGGTTCATGCAGTGAAAGGTCATGGAAAACGCAAGGCTTGCACCGATGTGATTGTTGTGGAGGCGCGCAGCCGCTATGCCATTTTGTTTTCCAACCCGAAGTTTGCTGATGTACACGAGTTTACTGAGCAGTTTGCCAGTCGCTGGGCCAGAGAGGGTATGTATATGGCCGTCGAGAGTGGTGCTACAACTCAAGACCAGGCTCAGATCATGTATGACCAGTTTCTGGATATGGACAAAGAGTTCCGGTTTGTCCGGAATACCGACCTGAGTGTCAATGGCCATGTTGCCGATGCTGAACAGTGGCTGAGCCAGTCCTATGAACGATATGGGGTGAAACAACTGGACGAGAGTGAAGAGATCGGATTGGGAATGCAGCGTATTAACTGTGTGCACAAAAAGGCCAGGCTGTTTCCTGATGCAAAACAGATGGAGTCATTTATTCCCATGTCACGAATGGTCGATGACTGGTTATTCCGGTTTGCCAGGGGGCTGTCTGAGTGGGCGTATCCGCGAACGCCCAATGGTGATTTTCCCAACCCGTTTCCTGCAACTGCCACTACCGTTACCCGACAGGAGACAACATTGGCTTTGCCAGATAATGTGGTCAATCTTGATGAGTTTCGTAAGCGTAAGAAAATGTTGCAGGGGTAGACATGAGTGGAACTTAAAAGCATTTCTGACCAGAAGTGTTCAGTTGATCAGTGGTGTTGATTGGTTCTGGAAGCAGTTGAAAAAGAGTGTCGTTTTTTTCAGTCACTGACATCCTCCCCCGGCTAATAAGAAACTGGGGACTCTGCCCATTGATCTGGGTACATGGTGGGCTCTTGTCTCCCGACTGGATAATCTCTCGTAATGCCTCTGAACTATTTTCCTGAAACGGACTCAATCTCTAAAATTCATTGTTATTTTCCATTGCTCGTTTTATGGAATATCTGTCATGCAAGAGCTGCAGTTACGCGTTGGCACACCTGAGGGCAAAACGCTGGAAGAGATAGGTCGGCGTGACGACACTGTGCACAACAAATCCGGTAAGTTTTATGGTCGTACGTGTGCTGCGCTGGCGGCAGCAGGTCTTATCGGATCGTTGTATTACATGAGCTACTGGCAAAACAGTGTTCTGGCGACCTCACTAGACGGACGGGCAGACACTCTGACCTGCTTTAACGCCAGTCAGCTCACTAATTTGACCGGCGTTCCCGCCCCAAATGAGAGTGATGTGTATTGCACCTACCCGGATCAAAATATCCCCGAACAAATGGCTGAATTAGTGGCAGTCGGAATAGTTGGTGTCATTGAGCAGGCAGGAACCATACTCTATCACAGTGCAAAAAATACACTTGCGTGCATCAATTCCGGGCTTACCTGGCGGCAGTATCGCGATGAGTCTGTGTGCGTCCGTATGGATCCTGCTACGTGCGAATCTCTTGGTGGGTATGCTACCGATGGCGGTAGCGTTTGCATTCCCGCCATCGACCTTGAAGATATTGCCAGCAAATGCTGTACCAGAGATTTAGCGCAGCTGTGTAAGTGGCGTAGCTGACACATTGCTTCGGTGAGTTAACTGTTTCGGACTCAGCTGCGGTGGTAATTTCGTTTGGCAAGCCCTGGGTGTACCTGGCTCTGAAAAGAAGGGAACCACAAAGACACGAAGACACAAAGTTTTCTGTGCTTGCCTGAGCTACGCCCGGCAAACAAAAAAGTCTTCCCTTGTGCCTTCGTGACTTTGTGGTTCAAGGCTTTTACGTCTTTTGCGACAACCTCCTTCCCGGGCAGGACGATGGTATATTCTTACCCGCCGCTTCCCCTGAGTTCGCGCAGCTGCTGACGCCGGTCACGGAAAAAATCACT
>JAQFVO010000534.1 GCA_027942505.1 Endozoicomonas sp.
GCCACCGGTTTGAACTCATCAAAGGAGTAATCTATGTCACTGTTCATTAGCGGCGTAAAGGTGAACAGGCCAATACCAGCCAGGAACAGGCGGTGCTCATCTGATGGTTTATTCATGAACTCCACCAAGCCAATAATGCCAGCAGCACCGGTGATGTTGCTCATGATGATGTTGTTGTCTATGTCCTTTTCGAGGTACTGGTTGAGCAGTCGCGTGGAAGTATCGGCCGAACCACCCACGGCCCATGGATTAACAACCTCAAGATCGGCAGTGGGTACCCAGTTTTCATCGATCACCGCTGCCTCGTTACCACAGCCGTGCAGGAATAGTGCCAAAAGCGGTATAGCAATTCTTTTCATCATATTATCTTGCTGATTATTGTTGGGTGAAATCCTGCATTGCCTGGCAGAATATTTTTATGACACGGACGTAGTGTCTGTGCGGACAATTATCAGTTGATCATACCAATCAATATCTTGATGCAAATCACAAAACAGCAACATAAAAGAAAAAAAACCAACAAAACGAATGCCATTTCACCGTACTTCTGATCTTTTCAGCCCTAATTTGATCAAATTCATACAAGAAACAACAGCTCACTGATAAGTTAAGGCGCGTTAAGACCAAAGAAAATGCTTGACAAACAACTTAACGAGAATGTCCTGAATATGAAAAAAACCATACTGGCAGTGGCTACTGCCACACTGTGCTCGATCGTCAACACGGCACAGGCCGAACCGGTACAACCCAATGTTGTCCTGATCACTGCTGACGACCTTGGCTATGAAGTAATGCAGTTATTTCGTGATAACCTTCCACAGCTGACGCCAAACATCTCTGAGTACGCCGCTGACAGTTTCCAATTCAGGCATGCTTATGCCAATACAGCTATTTGTCAGCCCAGCAGGGCAATTATTGCCACCGGTCTTTATGGGGTCAGCAGCGGCATGATGGGATTTTTCCATCTCAGAGATAACAGGACTCCCACGCTGATGCAGACATTATCCGACAATGGTTACCGAACCGGCATACTGGATAAAATTGAACACTCAACGCCAAACATGAATTACCGCTGGGATTACCAGAAATCGGCTTATGATCTGACCATGGGGCGCAATCCCGAACTGTTCTATCAATACAGCAGTGAGTTCATTGCCGACAGCAAAGAGTCAGGGCAACCATTTTATCTAATGGTCAACTCTCGTGATCCACACCGCCCCTTTCACGACCCGGATAGCCCACTGCAATCGAACGAGTGGAAACCATTTGTTGGCAAAGTGCCTCATCCCTCAAAACTGTTCTCCCCCGATGAGGTTCAGGTGCCCGGATATCTGCCCGATATTCCCAGGGTACGGCTCGAACTTAGCCATTATTACAACTCAGTGCGCCGACTGGATGACACGTTTGGTCGGGTTATTGATGCCCTTGAAGAGCAGGGAGTTGCCGAGAACACGCTGGTTATGTTTATGTCCGATAATGGCTCGCCCTTCCCATTCGCTAAAGCCAATGCCTACATGGCAAGTAACCGTTCAGCATTTATTGTGCGCTGGCCCGAAGGAGGTATAAAACAACGCATGATCGACGATGACCACATGATTTCTTATGTGGATATCTTTCCCACCATTCTTGCTGCAACTGGCATCAAGCTGGATACGCAACTTGACGGTCGTTCATTCTTACCGGTACTGCGTGGAGAAAAACAGACAGGCAGGGATTACGTGATCAGTCAGATCGATTACAAACTCTCAGGTTCTCCAGTGCCTATGCGCGCCGTTCAGACGAAAAAATACACCTATTTATTCAATCCATGGAGTCAGGAAGGTGCCAACTACAGCAACAACAATGAAGGAGGCATCATCAAGGCAATGGAAGCAACTGGCAAGGATGACTTGCAAGAGCGGGTGCGGATTTTTCGCGACCGGACTGTTGAGGAGTTTTATGATGTTCAGTCAGACCCGGACAGCCTCAACAACCTGATCAGCGACAACACTCTGCAACCAGCAATTGATGAGCATCGCCGTTTGTTACTGGGTTGGATGGAAAAACACCAGGATCCGGTGCTTCCTGTATTACAGATGCGGCACAAACCTGATTTTTTGCCCGATATGCTTGAGGCCAGTTACCCGGACAGAAACTCTCTGACGCCCCGGGGTCAGGCTGTCAGGGATGCCCGGACCATGGACCGCCATGCTGCGTATCTTGAAAAGCAGGTGAAGAAAGGCTAGAAAAAATCGGCAGGAACAGCCTCAATGGCACCGTTCCTGCCGATCTACCATCAAAAGCTGTACTGCAGACTGAGTT
>JAQFVO010000561.1 GCA_027942505.1 Endozoicomonas sp.
CAAAAAAGTGCCGGCCACGATAACGAAACAGCATCTCATCAAGCCGCTTATCAGAAAACGTAAGGCCCAGGTTCGATAACTCGTCCGGACTGGCAGAGACAATACGCGCCATCTCACGACGATCTGCCGGGGAAAAGAAGCCACCTGAGTAAATCATCTGATCCGGATCGGTGTAAGCATTACCCGGTGGCGTCCCTGAAAAGACCTCGCGCACTTTTGCCAGCAAGGCACCATCGGCCATAATCTGACTTCGGTGCCGCTCACACAGACCAAGATCGACACTCAGGCGCTCCTGGTCTTCATGGCGAAGCACACTAAGCGGAGCCACTGCCGGACATTTGTTGATGTGAACGGTCTTTAAGGGAATGCGCTCTTCACCTGACTGATCGGCAGGCGTGTACAGCCTGCGTTTGATTTCTTCGGCCGGCAGGTCCAATAGCGGCATCGGATCGATGCTAAGGTCATAAACTACAATCCCGTTACTATTGACCGGATGCTCAAGTAACGGCATGACCACCGCCAGATTGTTTCGCTGCGCGCCAAACATGCCAGACACATGAACAACCATCTCCCGCCGGACCAGGTTAAGCAGCCCAGCCACCTTGCGTTTATCGCGATGAGCAAGGTAATACTGGAAAACCCGGGGCTGGCGATCACGCATCAGCCTGGCCAGGGCAATGGTGGCGCGCACATCGGACAGCGCATCGTGTGCAGCGCCGTGGTCCAGCCCATTAGCTGCTGTAAGCTCTTCCAGACGGAAACTTTTACCACCGTCTTCACGAAGTGGCCACTCGATCCCCTCGGGCCTCAGGGCTGCCGTTAATCGAACCAGGTCAATCAAGTCCCAGCGACTGTTACCATTTTGCCACTCCCGGGCGTAGGGGTCGTAAAAATTGCGGTAGAGGATATTGCGGGTCACTTCATCGTCAAACCGGATACTGTTATAGCCCAGGGCGCAAGTACCGGGAACCATCATCTCGGCATGAATCTGGCGTACAAACTCAGGTTCAATCAGGCCCAGTTCGTTGACTTTCTGCGGCGTCAGTCCGGTCACCAGGCACGCTAAGGGGTTGGGCAGATGATCTTCTGGTAACCGACAGAAAATATTCAACGGCTCGCCCACCTCGTTGAACTGATCATCCGTACGAATGCCGGCAAACTGCGCCGGCCAGTCTAGGGCCGGGTTGACCCCGAACGCCTCGTAATCGTGGAAATAGAAAGACTGCATATCACACCACTTCACTGTTGTTTATAAAACACCAATACCTCATTGATTTCATTAGCAAAACCACCTAAAAACCTTTAATAATGTTTCACTTGCAACAACATCATTTCAGCCTGATTCATGATGCTCTGTGTACATTTCTGAGTACAGAAATTCCATTAGCTATAATTTTTTACTAATATGTACACACTTCAAAAAGGGATGTACAAAGCTGTACACGCGAGTGATCAAATGCCCCTGTCAGACACCAAGCTGCGCAACCTGTTCGGCAAACCCTATAGCGGGGAACCGGAGCTGTCAGACCGTGATGGTCTCAGCGTGCGCATTTCCAAAAACGGGACTGTCACCTGGCAGTATCGTTTCCGTTTCCAAAAAAAACCGGCGCGCCTGACCCTGGGGCGTTATCCAGACCTGAAGGTGAAGGATGCCCGTGATCTGATCCCTGAGATTAGGGGAATCCTGGGCAAAGGGCTAGACCCGAGGCACGCCTGGCGACCAAACAAGAAAGACCATAGCGTGGTAACCGTTGCCGATTGCGTGGAAGCATTCCTGAGCAAGCGCGCCCCCAATCTGAAAGAAAAAACCCAGACGCTCTATAAAAGCGCGCTTAACCGCCATTACAAACCACGGTTCCCCGGCAGGCATATTGAAGAGATTACCCACGACGAATGGCTGGACTGGCTGGACGGGATCGGCGAGAAAAGCCCGAAGCTGTCCGCCAGTGTTCTGAAAAATGGCAAGGCTTTTTTACGCTGGTGCAAAGGCCGAAAGATGATCGGCCACATTCCCCTGTTTGATATCAATACCGATGATGTGGGCGTACCGCCTGATACTGGCGACCGGGTATTAACCCTGCGTGAAGCTCAGGCCATCTGGAAAGCCGTTGAACGTTCCAGAGCGGCACCGACCACCATCACCGCCATTAAACTGTGTATGCTTTTTGCCTGCCGTGAAAGTGAAATCGTCAACGCCACCCGTGATCATTTTGATATGAGCGAAATGGTCTGGACCGTACCCAAAGAACTCAGTAAAACCAATGTTCCTATTCGACGCCCTATCACCGCCAGACATGAAGAGCTGATCCGTTTTCTCTGGGCCCTGTACGGTGAAGAGGGCCCCCTGTTGCCATCCGACAGGAAAGAACAAGCAAACATTTCCGTCTCATCAGTGAATAAACACATAGAACGAATCCGCAAAAAACTGAATGAGTCCAGGGAAGTTATTGACCACTGGCGATGCCACGACTTCCGCCGTACGCTTTCCACCCGGCTGTCCGAGCTGGGCATCATGCCACACGTTACCGAGAAGATGCTGGGCCATATTCTCACTGGTGTCATGGCAGTTTATAACAAGCACGACTGGCTGGAAGAACAACGCAAGGCTTATGAGCTGTGGAGCGACAAGATCATTCCAAAATAAGAACAGTGGCAAAATCCAGCAACTGCTAACCTTGCCAGAGTCTGACCACTGTGCCAGACTGGCTCCCACGCACCTGCGGGCCTTCGTACGCCTCATAGGGTGGGAGCCAACCCATCAGGACACCTTGGTACTCAATGCCGAGTGTCCCGATGAATACAAGACCGAAAGGAAATAGTTGGGGGTGCGCCTATGGCACTACGAAACACTCGGCACCCACATCTTCTCTCTCTTGTTCAGACGATGGTATATCCATGGCTGTTAGTGTCATGTGAGCCAGTCCAAGCATTTTCCCCAGTACGGACAGCTGGAGCTTGTCGCACTCTCCTCCCCGATGCTCAAGACATTGGGCAATAACCGCCAGGCTGGCCACGGCTTCAGCAGGGGTCAACAGAATCTCTTCGTCATTGCTTAACAATTAAAAAATGCTCCTGAATAGAAGTACAAAAGTACTGAAAAAAAGAAATGCATTTTTAGAAGTTATCTCCAAAAAAACAATCGGTGAATTAAGAGCAACTTAATTTTCAAATCAAATAATTAAGCAAGAGTTAATTATGACGCCAGAATTTGGAGTGAGGCTGAAAGCCACTATTCAACGCAGTGGGTTAAAACAAAATCAGCTTGCAGATCAATTAGGGGTTTCGGGTTCAATGATTACCCAATGGTGCAAAGGAGAAAGCCGACCATCTCTGGATACTTTTTCCAAGCTGTGTCTGGTCTTAAAAGTGCAGCCTTGCCAGCTGCTTTATGGCAAGGCTATTGAATCGGAAGATGAAGTGATTCTGAAAGCAGTCTATCGGTTCCGTCCGTCGGTCAGGAAGGCCCTGGTCTACTTTCTGAACCTGATATAAGCGACACCAGCGCTTCATCCAGAATCCGGCTGACTGCCTGAGATTCACAGGGATCAAGAAACACTCCACCATCCCGACCCATGGCCAGGGATATAAGACGGATTGCGCCCATCGCTTCCTCCCTGGTGAACAACTGTTCGTCGATCCTGATTTCCTGCTCCGGCATAGAGTCACCCCGAGGTCTTGTCATTTTACTGCTCACGTTTTTGCAATCCATTCCAGGCATCAATCAACCGCTCCAGTTCCGCCGTGTATTTCGCCGTCTGCTGCTCATGGAATTTCGTTTTATCGTCCAGCTGCTTCTGGGTCAGCTTGCCATCCCCCATCAGCTTTGCCGCTTTTTTCAGATCACTGTCCAGCTTCTGCTGCCGGTCACTGATATCCTGAATCTCAAACTGCATAAACTGGTCAGGCCGCTGTGGCCGGAACTTAATTCCCACAGAGGCAAGAGCAGAGTCCCGGGTCAGGATCTCATTCCCCGCACCATCAAGGCCGGTAAACTGCCCGAATCCCAGCTGCCCGTTAATGGCATTGGCCATATCAACAATAGAGTCAGCCAACGGGTTAGGATCTTCACCGCCAGCGCGAGCCCTGCTGACATCAGTCGCCATCCCTTCAATAATCCGCTCCTGGTGATAGCTGCCCGGCGTCAACGGGTTAGACGGCGCCCAAGCCTGATAAAGATAAGCGGCATAAGCCTTGGCCTTCTCTTCAGAAGACGCCTCCGGGCTGACAATCTCTTTCCCCTTCCAGTCCTCATTACCCACCACGTCAAGAATGGAGCGCAGCGGGTTAGAGCCGAAAATATCCGAACCCCAGATCCCTGCCAACGGACCAGGCACGGCAAACTGACGATCACCCGCCTCACCGGCAAACGGGTTACCCAACGCATGGGCATTGGCAAAGCTCATACGATACCCTTCCAGGTACGGAATACTGACCGCATTCAATGCCCCCCAGGCTGTCCGTCCCTTATTCCATTTCGGTGACAGCGTGTTTTCGTCGCTTAATCGCTGCCAGTACTCCCCGGCTTCCAGATCATCGTTAACGGTCATCCCGGCAAAGTTCACCGCTTCATACATGGCCGCCAGTGCCAAAATCCTTTCAGGCCGCTCAACAATGTTTCGGGCAATAGCAGGAATGGCCAGATAGCTGTAAGAGATAAACGGTGAACCGATAGGAAAGTCACGAACCATCTTCACCGCTTCCGGCAGATCGTTGTAGTTAAAGAAAAACCGATTCGCCGCATTAACCGCCTCCCGTCGTGAACTGCCAGCCGCCCGCTCCTGAGCAAAAGCCGCCAGTTTAAACAGCTCATCCTCCAGCTGGTAAAGCTTTTGGGCCGACTGGGTAGCAGCAGCCAGAGGCTTACGCACCAGCATGGAGGCCGGCTCCGCGATTGCCTTCGCCATGGCCACCCCGGTTTTCAGCCGGGTATCCGCGTCTTTTACCGCCTGCTTGCTATTGATCCACCACTCCTTAAATCGCATCAGGGTATCAGTCACTTCCATAGCATCAGGAATGTCCGGCTGTGTCCGCAGCTTCTCAGCCAGGCCATCCAGAACACTGTTACCACCGCCTTCATTACTTTGCAAAATGGAGTTAGACCAGTCCTGACCAAACAGACCAGAGTCACGGGCATCCCGCCATAACTCACTGCTCTCACCCTGTCGCAATGCCTTGATCGCAGTGGCCAGGTGCTTCCCTTCATAGCCCGCCATCAGGTACATCTCAGTATTGGACCAAGTATTGTTAAAATGGGTTACGGGGTTATAAACGGTCTTATACAACTTCCACCGGTTAAGCAGCCCCCGGTAAGTGGTAGCGATAGGGCCAGAGCCAAAAGGCGCACGACCATGGTGACGCACTGCCGCCCAGATCTTCGGATCAACATACATGCCAGACAATGCCCCATACCTGGTCAACGGCGAGTTCTTATTCACCTTCTGATCAGAAACATAATGCCAGCCGCCCGGATCAGTCTTGGAACTCCACTGGGGATTATCCGCCACTTTCTTGAAGAAGGTTGCCAAGCTCAGGTCATGGGCCACCTCCGCCTGACCACGCACAAAACGATAGCCGGCGTCTTTAATCTCCCCCCAGCTGGCCCGTTCTGCTTCGGTCCAGTCCCGGTGCAGCATCGCCTTACCGTTCACCGTACCACGAGCCTGCCACTTCCGATCCACTGCCACCATTTCATCCATGGATTTACCGGGAATGTTGGCCACTTCGTTCTCAGTAAAAATAAACGACTTAACCTGACCATTCTCCATAGTCTGGTATTCACGCAGCCCGGTTTCCTGTAATGCCTTGCGCTCTTCCCGCAGCTCGGCCAGCTTGACCTGGGTTTCGGCATCGAGCATATCGTCCTGCCTGCCCTCCAGCTGCCGGATCTGCCCATTCAACGTATCCATCTTGCCAACCAGCTCACGAGCATCGGCAGAAAGGTATTCAGGATCAAAGGTGTCATCAGCACCACGGGCAATAGAATAACTACCCCCCAGGGTCTGCCTTTTCGCTCCCTTAAATAACGGGTCCCCCATGGTCAGGTGCTTGGTGTAATAGCGATGCAGATACCCGCCGGTCTCCAGATCCTTGGGCAACATCCCCAGCTCTTTCATCTTCTCGGCGCTGTAAGTAATAAACTCATCCAGCTCGGCCGCCTGACGATGGATCAGGTTGTAATCCTTGATAATGCCCTTGTTCTCAATCAGATCCGCCATCATCGCCCGTTCTGCCGGAGTAAACCGTTTTAACAGCTCACTGCCCATGGCATCTGTCTGCCGATCAAGAACCTGCTTCATCAGCTGCTGCCGCTCTTTCAGCTCGCGGATCTCACTGCTCCCCCGGCCAATCAATGGCAGCTCATCAATAGCATTCCCCAGCCGGGATAAATGACGGGAAAGAAACCCATCCTTGCCAGTCACCCCGGTATACTTCAAACCGGCAGACCCCAGGGCAGCCGCTCCCGCTCCGGCGGCCACATCCAGCCACCATTTAGCGGACCCCAACTCATTATCAGAAGAAATACCACCATAGGCGCCACCGCCCGCTGCCGCTATTCCCTGCTCAAGCCCCAGCTGCTGAGCAATCTCACGGGAAGCTACACCAAAAGGATTGCTGTATAAGGTGGACTGACCGGGCCTATCCTGTCGTTTACCCAGGGCTGAACCGCTGCCATCCGCCACATCAACCGCCCGCTCAGCCGGTGCTGTTACTGTTTGTCCGGGTTCTGCTCCGGCTTCTCTACTGGCAAGCGCTCCGGGCTCTGCGACCTGTGCGGTGGAAGTATCAGAGGCGGCTCGTCCGACTCCATCTGGTTGGCCTTCTCCACGGCCTTGTAGAGCATCGTCTGAAAGTCCATAGCCTTGCGCATTTGCTGCTTGTGCTTTTGTTGATTGACGGTAGGGCGGGATGGTGGCTGCTTCATCGCCATAACGGTTCTCCAGGTTACGGTTAGTACTATTGATAAAATCCTGCTTACTGGCCGGAGCCGCGCCAAACAAATCCGCGCCCCCCTTCGCGGCCTCCTGCTCCAGCTGCTGCCCCAGCTCCTTCAGGGCCTGCCCCATCCGGTTACCGGAACGCATATTGCCATCAAAGAAACGGGCCAGCTGTTCCGTGGTGGGGTCAAGGTCATCCATTAACCGCCCCTGGTCCAGCAGCTCACTTAACGCCTGCTTGTCCCGACGGGACTGGCGCACCAGCTCAACCGCCTCCATCAGATTGGGCACAAGGTTACTCTCACCACCCAGGGCAGTGTCAAAGGATCGGGCACGGGCAAACGACGGCGCAGCCTGATTCAGGGCAGACAGCAGGTTCCTTGAATCCGGGTCCGCCTCTTCCGCCATTAACGACAACAGACGGTCATCGTCATAGGCCCTGGTGAAGATAGCTGCCTGAACCCGCTTCACCATCCCGCTATTGGCACGACCGCTTTTATCAATCAACCCGCCCGCTTCCAGCTCACCCAGCCGGTCTGCGAACCGACGCAGAAAGCCATAATTCTGCGGATGGTTAATATTGCCGTGTTCGTCCGGGGCAAACATCAACAGATCTTCATCGGTCAACCGCTCGGCATCCATACGGGCCTGCTCGGAAGGAGAGAGACTGGCGATATCCGACTGGTTCGCCTCACGGGCAAAAGCTGCCCGCTGCTGGTCATCCATGGGCGTATTGCGCCGACGAATCAGAACCGGCTTCTTCATCCCGTCAATGGCCGCCGGATCAAGACCAAACTCTCCCGCCGACTCTTTCAGCCAGGCCCGGTAACTATCCCCATTGCCGGTAGCATAGGCATAACGCAGGGCAGATACACGACCGTTGCCAGATTCCACCACAGCATCACCGCCGACAATGGGCGCACCGTCGGACGCCTTGGGCGACATCCCCAGCCACTCAGGCCGGAGATTGGCCGCCAGCTTACGTAACTGGGCCTCACTGGTTGCCCGAGTGCGGTCACGGGGTTGCAGCTGACTGGGGTAATCCGGATTCACCACCCCATTGCCCAGGTGAGACGTCACCAGATCATCCGCCTCCACAATCTCATAATCCACATCCACGGCAGTGCCGCGAATAGTTGTTGCACGATAACGGGAGGCAGGCTTGCTTACAGCGGATACATCCGCCGGCTGATCAACCGGTTCAGCCGCTGCTGTGCCCGACGCTGGCGCAGGCTCCTCAGCCATACCCTGAACCGTAGGCTGTGCCATATCCGCAGATGCTTCAGCCACTGCCTTATCATCAAGGTCGGGCAGGTCATCCATAACGGCCTTTCGACCACGTACCGCCACGCCATCCCCGGTATCAACCAGATCAACCAGGCTATCAAGATAATCGTCAGGATTTTCATAACCCGCTCCTTTTGCCTCTTCAGTCAACGCTGCCTGTAATTTTTTATCCCGTCGGGCCTGCATCCGGAACTTGATCCAGTCCGCTGTTTTGAGTATGCCAACGTCAGCAGCAGCGCCAATGGCCGCACCGATGCCTGCCTGAGTCAGTCGGGCAGCGATATTCTCCCCGGCGCTCATGCTCTCTGCCCCCTGTGGACGGGTTGCCAGGTCAACCGCGCCGCCGGCGATCATCCCTTCCAGCATCGCGCCACCAATACCCTCGCCAACCGGCGCCAACCCCTTGGCCGCCCGCGCAGCCCGCAGCATTTTCACCGCACCAAGATAAGGCACCATAAAACCGGCCAGATCACCGGTAATACGACTGCCCCAGAAGTTCTCCCCTTCCGTCTCCCGCATCAGCTGGAGCGCCCGCTCCCTTGCCGCTTCATCCAGATTGCCACTGTTCAGTCGCTCTTCGTCCGGACTAAAGGCATAGCCCAACGTGGCCGAATTAGACAACGCCCGCCCAAGCGCTTCTCCCCGACGGCCAGCGGTGCTCATGGCTTCCTGTTCTGCCATCAGCTGCTGATACACTGGCGAGGTCTTATCCGCCAGATCAAACGCCTTAACCGCTTCCGGCCCCAGCTGGTCTGCCAGTAATTTGCGAAACGCCAGACTCTGCTCCGGGCTGACCTTGCCAGTCTCGATAGCACCAATCAGCCCCGCCAGCTCCCGGGGCTTAATAAACGGAATCCCCTGGGCAAGATCGCTGATCAGCTGCCCCTGCTCCCGCATCGGCTCCGCTGGCAGCCTGGGCGCGGCAGAAGGCACCGTCCAGGGATTCACCGCCCGCTCATCCATAAAAGTCTGCTGCCAGGACAGATACGCATCCTGATAATCCGTGAGAGATTGCTGATAACCACTCTCCTGATCCAGCAGGGCTTGTATTCTTGACTGGGGATCAGCAGGAACCAGATCCTCAAACAGCAAAGGATCTGAGCCTTGGTTATCAGGAATCAGATCATCAAAACTCATTACAGAAGGCTGGTTGGATTCACCCTGAGCAGGTACCAGGTCATCAAAGATAATTGTGTTATCCATTCAGAAAATACCGTCCGTACTGTAGCCATTTTCCTGAAGCCGTTTGGCAATAGCCCGAGGGTCAGCGCCGCGACTAATGGCATGTTTTGCGCTTTTGATAACATCCCCCGTCGGAGCCTTCAGAGCTGGAGACCGGCCATCCTGATCAGAATCATTATCTCTGGAACTTCCACTATTGACTTTGTCGATCATCTCGGAAGGCAGCTGTCCACCAGGTCGCATAATCCTGAATAGTTCTTCCGACATGGTCCTCACTTTCGCCAAATTTGCGCCAAAGCCAGTCATAGAAGAGTTTGCCGCCATCTTGGTAGACTCCTCATACAACTGCTGATCCGTCTTTCCCTTGGAGGAATACACCATCTCCAGCGCCTTAGCCTCAGAAACCCCTCTGCTGATCAGATCATTAATATTGGTAATCTGACTGGTTCTGTTCTCATCAGGTGGCACGGTAAACGGCTTTCCCTCATTGTCCGCTGCCAGCCGATAACTCCAGCTGCCATCGGGGTTGAGGATCTGGTCATACTCCTGACGATTACCAGTCTCATCGATATAAACGGCTTTTGACGTTTTAGTAATAGGCTTATCGTTGGCGGCATCTACTTTGAGAATCTGGTTACCCTGAGGGTTATTCAGAAAATCAACCAGTACACCCGCCTGCGCTTCTTTGATATCCGCCTCAGCTATTTTTTTGCGGCCTTCGCCACGAACCGCCTCAGTCATATGCAAAATACTTTCCGTGGTCGGATCAAAGCGGTTATAAGTCACCCCGCCCACATGCTTGGTCGGCGCAACATCCAGCTTATTGGCCAGGTTACCCAGGGCATAAGGGTTATCCATCCCAGTCATCGCCTTGGTAAACGCCTGCTCCCGCAGCTGCTCAAGATTGGTGCTGGCCATCTTCTGTGGATCAATCCCCGCCTGCCCCATGGCCTGAAACAGCCTTAACTTCTGCTCATCGCCAAACGCTTCCCCCTGCTCCTGAAGCTGCTGACGAAGCCCGACCACCTGATCAAACGCCTCAGCAATCTCCCGGCGCTTCATCTCCCGCTCGAGTTCCATTCGCATCTGATAAACCGGACGAGTCGAAGATGCTCTTAATTCGCCTCCCCACTCTGCCAAATCTTTTAGAAAATCCATCAGGAGGGGACCCCTAGTTTGAAGTCAAAGCCGCTACTGCTGCCAGAAGAAGAACTGGTGGACGTCTGCCCCTTGCCACCAAAGAAGATATTGGCCAGCAGCTCAAGATCCCTGGCCTGCAACTGACTGTTATAAATATTGGACTGGTGTTTGTTCTGGTTCTCCGCCTGAGCCATGGCGGCCAGAGAGGCTTCCACCTCTTTATTAATGGCATCCAGATCACTGCGGGCCGACTCATTAGCCAGCTGGTTGGATCGGTTACGCTGGGCATAGGTCAGGGAACTGTCATTACCGATCTGATCCAGCTGCTGGGTCAGCCCATCATTCACCGCCTGCTTACGGGTAGCCCCTGCGCCGCCAATGGCCAGAAGCTGATCCTGGGTCAGCCCTTCATAGTTGACCGGAGCTGAACCATTCTGAGCGAAGTTGCCCAGCTTGCCGCCGGTAATGCCGTCCAGCTGATCAAAATACCCCTGCACCTCTTCCGGGGTCAGGGGTTTCGACTCACTGTTGGACTGCTGAGTTTGTTCGTTTTTGCCACCGCCAATAGACATCAAACTGTCTCCTTAAAGTAACGGGTAACGGAATCTTTTATGGTAAAACGAGGCTGACTGAGGGGATGCCGGTTACTGCGATTGGTCAGCCAGGCACTGATGCTCTGTGACTCGGGAAAGGAATCCACCGCAGCCCGGTAAAGCTGCCGGAAAGTACTGACCGGAGCGTCCGGAGCAACCACCACATTGGCCAGGTAAAGATGATCACCATGGTTCAATGGCAACCGCTGACGAATACAGCCATGAAACCCATGCTCCCGTATCCGCTCGATGCTGTCCCAATCCAGGCAGTAATAAGAGAGCCAGCCCAGCAGATGGTTATCCCGATCCGTGATCATCAGCCACTGCCCCAGCTGCCACTCCCGCGCCACCAGGGCAGTGAGGGCAGCCGGTTCCATAGCGGCGTAATAGCTGCCACCATGGCCCCGCATCAGCCCGACAATCTCAGCCACCCGGCTCATCGCTTACCGCCAGGGCTCGATCAGGTAGCCAATAAAAGTAACAGCCATACGACCACGACAGTTTTGATCCAGATCCCCGCCCAGGTTCTCAATAAACAAGGTACGGCTGCTGTAGAACTCCCCTTCATTCACCCGATGACGACCGGCCACTCTCACCGTAGACACCTTCAGGCCAGCCAGCTCAAAAGCCCCCAACAACTGACCATCGTCGCCAGTCAGAGCCAGGCTGGCTTCCGGGCACTCTTTCAGCGCAGTGATATCCACCCGCTCAAACACAAACCCTTCCGGCGTCTTGACGAAATACCCCTTCTGGCCCGATGCCAGCTCAAGATCGCGCACATCCACATACTGGGTTGCTACGATCTTACGGGGATTAGAAGGCCAGTTAATATTGGTGATACGGCTGAGGTCTTTGAGAGGGAGAGGAGCGTCCTGTGTGATTTCCTCTACAGCTTCTTCCTGAACCGCTGCTTCAGTCTGCTTGCTTTTGGCCATGGG
>JAQFVO010000599.1 GCA_027942505.1 Endozoicomonas sp.
CCGAAAAAGGGCGCTGACATTACACCAGTGCATCCAAACGGGTGAGAAGCCGTACAGTTGCAAGGAGTGCAACAAATCCTTTGGGCAAAAAAAGAGTCTGAAAATACACCAGCGCATCCACACGGGTGAAAAGCCATACTCATGCAAGCTGTGCAACAAAGCCTTTACCCAGGCAGGCCATCTGACAGCACACCTGCGTAAGCACACGGGTGAGAAACCGTATAGCTGCAAGGAGTGCAGCAAATCCTTTAGTCGAAAATGCAGTCTGACAATACACCAGCGCATCCACACGGGAGAAAAGCCATATGTATGCAATCTGTGCAGCAAAGCTTTTACCAAACCAGGCCATCTGAGAATACATCACGGCTTCCACACGGGTGAAAGGCCATTTGCATGCAAGTATTGCGAAAAATGCTATGCCAATGGCGGCTCCCTGAGAAGACACCAGCGTATCCACACCGTTGCAAAGCCATAGTCATCAGTTGATTCTGCGCCTCTCTGATTACTATGCCGGCATATTGGTCTGAAAAGGCAAAAGAGCGTTGCACCACAAAGACACCAGGGCACAAAGGAAGCTTTTTTTGTCTGCCGAGCGTAGCTCAGGCAAGACCAAAACAGAGGCTGTCGCAAAAAGCATAAAAGCCTTGAACCACGAAGGACACGAAGGGCACGAAGGAAAGAAAAGCTCTTCTTAGTGCTCTTCGTGTCCTTCGTGGTTACCTTCTTTTCAGGGCCTTTTGCGACGCCCTCCATCACCAGGATGACGGAGGTATTTCCTACGTTCTGCCTCTCTGAGTATTCTTTGCTTCCTCAATCTACACCGGCAATGCTTTCCACCAACTCATATGATGCATTTCTCGACTGAGAAAACGGGGTGTCCTTTTTTCTCTGGTTGACTTATGTACAATGACCCGCTCAAGTCACCAGCCCGGAATCAAAGATGAGCCACAGCACTCAAAAGCATGCCTACCGCTGGTTGTTGCAACAGATTAAACCGGCCCGTTACTGGCTGCTGGCATCACTGTTTTCTGGCTTGCTCAGTGGCGTGTTGTTAATCGTTCAGGCTGCGGTTCTGGCGCGTATGATTCACGCCCTGGTGATGGAAAATGCCGCGCGCAGTGAGTTGACCGGCGCCTTTTTCCAGGTACTGGTGCTGGTGATTGCTCGTGGCATCTGCGCCTGGGTACGCGAGTTCAGTGGCTTTCGGGCGGGTGCCCGCGTCCGGGTGACGGTGCGCGCAATACTGCTGCAAAAACTGCAATGTCTCGGCCCCCTGGTGATTGCCGAGCGCCCGGCGGGCAGTTGGTCTGCCATCGCGGTAGAGCAGGTGGAGGAGCTGCAGGCATTTATTGCCAGATACTTGCCGCAAATGGCGCTGGCGGTAATGGTCCCGGCCGTTATGCTGGCGGTTGCTTTTCCGCAAAGTTGGGTGGTTGGTGTGGTGTTTTTGTTTACGGCCCCTCTGATTCCGATCTTTATGATCCTGGTAGGTATGAAAGCGGCTGAGGCCAATCGGCGCAATTTTCAGGCGTTATCAAGGCTTGGTGGCTTTTTCCTTGACCGGCTGCAAGGGCTGGAGACGCTGCGCTTGTTTCAGCGCACGGGGTTCGCCCGTGAGCAGCTGAATCAGGCCAGTGAGGACTTTCGCATCAAAACCATGCAGGTGTTGCGTCTGGCTTTTTTATCATCAACGGTGCTGGAGTTTTTTGCCTCGGTCTCCATTGCCGTGGTGGCGGTCTTTCTGGGAATGACGTTCCTCGGGCATCTCACTTTTGGCGGTCAGGTGTCGCTCTACACCGGGCTGTTCCTGCTGCTGCTGGCTCCTGAGTATTATCAGCCACTGCGTGAGCTGGGCACTCATTACCACGCCAAGGCCAAGGCGGTGGCTGCCACGGAAGAGATTCTCGATGTGCTCAACCGGCCCGAACCGCAGGGGCATGGTGGTCAGTTGCCTTATCCTGTTGAGTTGCCGTTGAGTATCAGTGTGAACAATCTCTGTGTCAGTCCACGGATTGGGGTTCCGGCAAAAAAGCATCCGTTACTGCTTGACCGGCTGTCGTTTACCATTGAGCCTGGCGCCCGGGTGGGCATCATTGGTCGCAGCGGTGCCGGCAAAACCACATTGATCAATACCTTGATGGGGTTCTGGCAATATCAGGGTGATATTATACTGGCCGGCCAGCCGCTCTGTGCAACCAGTCTGACCAGTTGGCGCCAGCAGATTGCCTGGCTTGGTCAGCAACCATTAATTATTCACGGCACGTTGTATGACAACATCGCCTTTGGTCGTCCGATTCCCCGTGTGCAGTGTCTGGATGCCCTGAACCGGGCCCAGGGTAAGGATATTCTGGCCCGGCTGCCGGATGGTCTGGACAGTGTGCTCAAAGAGCAGGGCGGTAATCTGTCGGTGGGGCAGGCACAGCGCATTGCCCTGGCCCGGGCGCTGGTGCTGCCGGTAAACCTGTTAATACTGGATGAGCCCACCGCCAGTCTCGATGCCGTCAGTGAAGCCCTGGTCAACGAGGCTCTGGCCACCATTGCTGCTGACTGTACCGTGCTAACCATTACTCACCGGCTCAGCCAGCTTAATAACATGGATCAGATTCTGCTGCTGGATAAGGGGCGTCTGGTGGCCAATGGGTCGCCGGCAGTGTTGGCCAGGGAGAGCATTCCCTATCAGCAGTTCATCAGCAAGCTTGATGAGCAGGAGACGATAGCGAGAGTAGCCAATGCGTGATTTATGGTCATTCCTGAAGCTATATCGTCAGCATCCTGGCCTGCTCTGGCTGGGTATTCTGCTGGCGATAGTAACGCTGTTGGCCAGCCTGGGCCTGCTGGCACTGTCAGGCTGGTTTATTACTGCCACCGCCATTGCCGGGTTGAGCGCTGCCACGGCGCATGTCTTTAACTTTTTTACGCCCGGTGCCGGTGTGCGTGGCTTTTCCATCGGCCGAACTGCTGCCCGTTACGCCGAACGGCTGGTGAGCCATGATGCCACTTTCCGGCTGCTCTCGCAGCTGCGCAGCTGGTTCTTTGGCCGACTGATCCCGGTCTCGCGGCAACAGCTCGGGCATTACCGTCAGGGTGAATTGCTGGACCGGCTGGTGGCTGATATCGATGCGCTTGATCAGCTCTATCTGCGCCTGCTTAGTCCGTTACTGGCGGCCATTGTGGTGACTGGGCTATTCAGTCTGTTTCTGGCCTGTTTCAGCACCACCATCGCCCTGGTGGTGTTTGCCATCATGGTGCTCTGGATTGTCTCCATGCCGGTGCTGTTTTACCTGTTGGGGCGCAAAAGTGGTGAGTCCATGGGTATTCGTCAGGCACAGTTGCGCCAGCTTGTGCTGGACTACCTGCAGAGCATGGCTGAGCAGCAAATATACGCCAGCGATGCCCGCAGTCGTGCGACCATTGCCCAGTGCGAACAGCAGCTAATCACTGATCAGTCACGCATGGCGGCCCTCGAAGGTCTTGGCTCGGCACTGTTTGTTATTGCCTCCGGCGCCAGTGCACTGCTGGTGTTGTATATTGGCAGCGGCCAGATGCACAGTGGTCTGTTCAGTGGGCCGGTACTGGTGATGATGGTTTTTGCCGTGCTGGCCAGCTTTGAGGCGCTGATGCCACTGCCCGTTGCCTTTCAGTTTCTCAGCCATACACGCCATGCCGCCAGCCGACTGCGTCAGGTGGTTAATTCAGCGGTGGTGGTATTTGTGGAGCAGCCATCTGGACACTTGGTTAGCGGGGAGATTTCCTTCGCCGACGTCAGCTGTGGTTATGAGCAGGATTCGCCAATTATCAATAAACTGTCGTTGAATATTAATGCCGGTAGTCGTATAGCACTGCTTGGTAAGACCGGCTGTGGCAAATCTACCCTGATACGTCTGCTGAGCCGCGCCCTGGAGCCGTCCTCGGGCAGCATCACTCTTGATGGTCAGGATATCCGGCAGTTTTCTGAGCAGGAGTTGTACCAGGCAGTCACCTTCGTGCCGCAAAAAACGCATGTGTTCAGTGCCACGTTGCGGGAAAACCTGCAACTGGCCGCACCGGATGCTGATGATGAGTCACTGCTGCAGGTGGTCCGTTGCTGCGGTCTTGATGGTCTGGCCGTTGCCCGTGAGGACGCAACCGATCTGCTGGAAACATGGTTGGGGCAGGGGGGGATTGCTCTGTCGGGCGGGGAGCAGCGACGTCTGGCTATTGCCCGCGCCATGCTTAAACCGGCGCCGATCCTGGTGATGGACGAGCCCGGTGAAGGGTTGGACCAGCACAGTGAAAAGGCCCTTATGAAAGCCATACTGGACGCGTTCAAAGGCAGTACTGTGATTATGATTACGCATAAAGCAGTGGTGCTTGACCAGATGGACGGTATCTATCGAATGGAAGGCGGTTCGCTGCTCAGCAGCAAGACGTGTTGATGAGAAAAGGAATTTGTGGCTCCCCGAGCTGGACTCGAACCAGCGACCCAATGATTAACAGTCATTTGCTCTACCAACTGAGCTATCGGGGATCAGTTCCACAAATTCTATCTGCATTATGGTGTCTGTCAAGCAAATGAGTGCTGCCAGTTAGTGCAAATCAGCAAGAATTACCGGTCCGAGAGCGTGCTCTGTAGTCGATCCAGGGCTTTCTCCAGGGCGTCATCGCTGGTGGCAAATGAGAGCCTCAGGCAGCCTTCGCCACCAAACGCCGAGCCGGGCACCAGCGCGACCCCTTTATCCAGTAGCAGGGCGGCCAGCTCGGTGTCATTGGTCAGGCCAAGGTCGTTTATTGCCTGGCTGAAATCCGCAAAAGCGTAAAAGGTGCCGTCAGCGGCAATGGCCCTGACACCGGGCAGCTGTTGCAGTCGGTTGACCACGTAGTCATGGCGGCGTTTGAATACCGTGAGCATTTTCTGCACGCAGTCCTGAGGGCCGTTAAGTGCCTCGGTGGCTGCCGCCTGGGCAATAGAGCAGGGGTTTGAAGTGCTCTGGGACTGAATCTTTTTCATATTCTGGATCAGCCACTGCGGGCCGCCGGCATAACCAATGCGCCAGCCGGTCATGGCGTAGGCCTTGGAGACACCGTTAAGGACAGCAGTGCGATCGTAAAGCTCCGGGCAGACCATCACAATGTTACTGAACGGCTCCTCGCTCCAGAGAATGTGCTCGTACATATCATCAGTGGCGATCATTATCTGGGGGTATTTTTTCAGTACGTCGGCCAGCGCCTGCAATTCGCTGCGACTATATGCGACACCAGACGGATTAGACGGGCTGTTGAGAACCACCAGGCGGGTTTTGTCCGTAATCGCTGCCTCAAGTTGCCGGGCAGTAATTTTAAAGCGGTTTTCCAGGCTGGTCTTGATGATCACCGGTACGCCCTCGGCGATCAGCACCATATCAGGGTATGAGACCCAGTAGGGCGCCGGAATGATCACCTCGTCCCCTTTATTGAGCAGGGCCAGGGCCAGGTTGAAAAAACTCTGCTTGCCGCCACAGGAGACGAGGATCTGATCATGCTGGTAGCTCAGTCCATTATCTCTCTGGAATTTATCGATCACAGCCTGCTTGAGTTCTGAGGTGCCATCGACCGCTGTGTATTTGGTCTGGCCATTGGCAATGGCTTTAACCGCCGCTGCCTTGATATGTTCCGGGGTATCAAAGTCGGGCTCACCGGCACCAAGGCCGATAATGTCGTGTCCGGCCGCCCTCAGTTGTGCTGCCCTGGCGGTGACAGCCAGAGTCGGGGAGGGCTTGACCATTTGTACTCGTTGAGATGGTGTCACGATATTCCTCGTTTATGGAAATTGCCCCGGGGTTATAATTTTGCCCGGGCAGCACGGTTCAGTCATCATACATAATACGGTGTGCAGTTGATATTTGTTTGTCCCTGATTATCAGGGCTTCGAGCGTCAGCGCAGATAATTCCGCAGTCGGAAGGTTAGCATGAGTCAGACGTTTAAAGTTTCTTCCCGTTTCAGTCCGGCCGGCGATCAGCCCGGTGCTATTGAGCAGTTGGTTAATGGTATTGATGCGGGCCTCGCTTGTCAGACCTTGCTTGGGGTCACCGGCTCAGGCAAGACATTTACGATCGCCAATGTGGTTGAGAAGATTCAGCGCCCGACCATTATCATGGCCCATAACAAGACGCTGGCGGCACAGCTTTACGGTGAGTTTCGCGAGTTTTTTCCCAACAATGCGGTGGAGTATTTTGTCTCTTATTACGATTACTATCAGCCCGAAGCGTATGTGCCGACGTCGGATACTTACATTGAAAAAGATGCCTCGGTGAACGAGCACATCGAGCAGATGCGCCTGTCCGCCACCAAGGCACTGATGGAGCGTCCGGATGCCATTATTGTCGCCACGGTATCGGCCATTTACGGTTTGGGTGATCCACAATCCTACCTGAAAATGATGATGCACCTGGACCGGGGAGACCAGGTTGACCAGCGCACTATCCTGCGCCGTCTGGCCGAGCTGCAGTACACCCGTAACGATGCTGATTTTCGCCGCGCTACCTACCGGGTAAGGGGGGATGTGATCGATATTTTCCCGGCAGAATCGGAGCGCGAAGCCCTGCGCCTTGAGTTGTTTGATGATGAGCTGGAGAGCATCAGCGAATTTGATCCGCTGACCGGCGAGATATTACGCAAACTGCCTCGGGCGACAGTCTACCCGAAGACTCACTACGTCACACCGCGCCAGACCATTCTTGATGCCGTTGAGGCGATCAAAGTGGAGCTGGTGGAGCGGCTCAAGGTACTGCGCGACAACAACAAGCTGGTGGAAGCCCAGCGCCTGGAACAGCGCACCCAGTTTGACCTGGAGATGATGATTGAGCTGGGCTACTGCACCGGCATAGAGAACTACTCCCGCTACCTGTCAGGCAACAAGCCCGGCGAGCCGCCACCGACGCTGTTCGACTATATCCCCGACAACGCGCTGCTGGTTATTGACGAGTCCCACGTCACGGTGCCGCAGATCGGCGCCATGTACAAAGGTGACCGCTCGCGTAAGGAAACCCTGGTGGAATACGGCTTTCGTCTGCCATCGGCGCTGGATAACCGGCCGATGAAGTTTGAGGAGTGGGAAGCACGACGACCGCAGACTATTTTTGTCTCAGCGACACCCGGCAAGTATGAAGAGGAGAATCAGGGGCAGGTCGTTGACCAGGTGGTGCGACCTACTGGCCTGGTAGACCCACAAATTGAAGTGCGCCCGGCCAGCACCCAGGTGGATGATCTGTTGACGGAGATTAACCGCACAGTGGCCAAACAGGAGCGGATTCTGGTCACAGTAATGACCAAGCGTATGGCCGAGGATCTGACTGAGTTTCTGCACGAGCAGGGTGTGCGGGTGCGCTATCTGCACTCAGATATTGATACCGTTGAGCGGGTGGAAATAATCCGCGATCTGCGTATTGGTGCCTTTGACGTTCTGGTGGGGATCAACCTGCTGCGCGAAGGGTTGGATATGCCTGAAGTCTCGCTGGTGGCCATTCTGGATGCCGACAAAGAGGGCTTTTTGCGTTCGGACCGTTCGCTGATCCAGACCATCGGGCGTGCTGCACGCCACATCAATGGCCGGGCAATTCTGTATGGTGATCGGGTCACCGGCTCCATGGATCGGGCCATCAACGAAACCGAACGACGGCGGACAAAGCAGTTAGCCTTCAACAAGAAGCACCATATTACGCCGAAAAGCGTGCGCAAATCGGTGGCCGATATCCTTGAGGGTGCAGTGGTTCCCGGGCGCAAGAAAGGCAGTAAGGCGCAAAAAGGTGCCGCAGTACCGGTCACTGATTACCAACAGCCGGCGACGCCTGAAGCCATGGCAGCGATCATCAAAAAACTGGAGGCGAAAATGATGGAGCATTCGCGCAACCTCGAGTTTGAGCAGGCCGCAGCGGTTCGTGATGAGATTATCCAGTTACGGGATCGGGTGTTGAAGCACTGATAGCCTCTTTTTTTTGCCACAGAGACACGGAGGAAAAGATATTTTTTCTTTTCTTCGTGTCTCTGTGCCTCCGTGGCAAGTTGGTCTTTTCCGGCACCAAAGCGTTTTGGTTAGAATTGTTGTCAGCAAAATGTTGCATTTTTTAGCGGCATTGATAATATACGCGGCGCTTCAGTCGGTTAGCTCAGTTGGTAGAGCACCACCTTGACATGGTGGGGGTCGCTGGTTCAAGTCCAGTACCGACTACCATTTCACCGGTTATAAGTGCTGCTGTTATTGTCCGGCAAACAATAACCTGCAGGCATTTTTAAGCCGGTTCACTAAGCTTGAACCACTTGGCATCCAGTGCTTTTAACAACTTTCCATTGTCGTCTTTTGTATCAACCAGCCAGCCCGAAGGGCAGTCAATGGAACGATAGCAACGAATGACGGTGCGAAGGCGGTGCTTCTGTACCGGGTAGAAATGCGTGGTGACCAGGTCCCCGGATTCAAATGGTTTTTTCATAGCGGATCACTGACATTGACCTGAATTCAATAGGAAGCACCCATTTTAGTGTATCGCCCAAGGGTAACACGGCTGAGATAGTGTTTAATTTGGCATATAAAAGTCCATTGACGTACGCAAGCAACCCCGGGAAAGCCGCTCCCCATTTATAATGGCAATGGCGGTCGGGTTCAAGAACTATGTTATGATGTGCCGCCTGTAACAAGAAGGAGGGAGTATGACTGTCGGTATTATCATGGGTTCCAGTTCTGATTGGCCTACCATGCAGCATGCAGCTGAGATGCTGGCAAGGTTTGGTATTGATTACGAAACCCGAGTGGTTTCTGCGCACCGAACACCCCATCTGCTGGCTGAGTATGCCTCACAGGCTGCCTCCCGTGGCATCAGGGTTATTATTGCTGGCGCCGGCGGCGCTGCTCATCTGCCGGGTATGGTGGCTGCGTATACCAGTTTGCCGGTGCTGGGTGTGCCGGTGAAATCAAAGGCATTGAACGGCATTGATTCGCTGCTGTCTATATGTCAGATGCCCAAAGGCGTGGCAGTGGGTACCCTGGCTATCGGTGAGGCGGGCGCCGCCAACGCCGGCCTGCTGGCGGCTCAGATTCTCGGTTGTCAGCAGCCTGAGTTGCAGGCCCGCATTGATGAGTTCCGCCAGCAGCAGACGCAAGCGGTGCTGGCTAATCCCGATCCGGCTCACTCTTAAGAGATCCCTATGAACATTCTTGTGTTAGGTGCGGGCCAGCTTGCCCGCATGATGAGTCTGGCCGGAGCTCCGCTGGATCTTAACGTGATCTCCTATGATGTCGGCTCTGGCCAGTTGCTGCATCCATTGACCCTGCACACTGTTGATCAGACGCTTGCCCGGGCAATTGCCGACTGTGACGCGATTACCGCCGAGTTTGAACATATTCCCGATGCGGTATTGAGTCAGTGCCAGGCCTCGGGGAAGTTTTATCCCGGTCAGGAAGCCATCAAGGTTGGTGGTGACCGTGCGCTGGAAAAGGCTCTGCTGGAACGGGCCGGTGTTCCCTGTGCGTCGTACCAGCTGATTACTGAGCGTGCTCACCTGGAACAGGCTATTGAACGGCTGGGTCTGCCCCTGGTGATCAAAACCTGTCAGGCTGGTTATGATGGCAAAGGCCAGTGGCGTTTACGCGCTGACAGTGATGTGGAGCTGATCTGGGCGGAGATGGCGGCATTTTTAGCCGCCGATGCACTACACTCCATCATCGCCGAACCCATGATTCCCTTTCAGCGTGAAGTGTCGGTCATTGCGGTGCGTGACCGTGCGGGTAATATCGCTGTTTATCCGGTGACTGAGAATGAGCATACTAACGGTGTGCTGACCTTATCACTGGCCAGGGCCGTGGAGGACGATATCCACCAACAGGCGGTCGATGCGGTCACCCGGCTGGCGCCGGCCCTTGATTATGTCGGGGTGCTGGCCATTGAGTTTTTCGATGTGGACGGTCAGCTGCTGGTCAACGAAATCGCTCCCCGGGTCCATAACTCCGGTCACTGGACCCAGCAGGGAACCCTGTGCAGTCAGTTTGAGAATCATCTGCGTGCCGTGGCTGGTCTGCCGCTGGGCAGTACTGAAGCGATAGGGCCAAGCGCCATGATCAACGTTCTGGGTCAGGCGGCTATTCCGGCACAGGTGTTATCCGTGGCCAATGTGACCAGTCACTGGTATGGCAAAGCCTGTCGGCCGGGGCGTAAGATGGGGCATATCAACGTGGTGGCCGGCAGTGAAGATCTGTTGGGCGAGAAGCTGTTGCAGTTGTCTGCTCTCTTGCCGCAGGAGCACTATCCGGGTGTGGCCCGACTGGGCCGTGAGCTGATGCAGGAGTGAAATGGTAACCGAGCTGCTGCTAGGTGCATTGGCACTGATAACGTCGCTGATTGCAGCCGTGGTCGGCTTTGGTGGGGGCATGATGCTGATCGCATTGATGCCCCATTTTTTTGCCCCGTCACTGGTCATTCCGGTACATGCCGTGACTCAGCTGGCCAGCAATACCTCCCGGGTATGGTTCTCTTTTGATGCTGTGCGCTGGTCTCTTTTTACCCCTTTTTTTCTTGGTTCCCTGGCTGGTGTCGCGCTATTTGGTCTGCTGCTGTTCAATATGCCCACCCGTTACCTTCCTCTGGGCATTGGCATTTACATACTGCTTAAACTCTGGTGCCCGGGGTTTGTCCTGCTGATCAGCAGATATGAAAACCTCTACCTGATCGGTTTTTTGCAGACGGGGCTGGGCATCGTGGTTGGCTCAACCGGGCCGCTGGCCCTGAGTTACCTCGCCGGGGTGCTGACCGACAAAAACCAGATCATCGCCACCAGTGCCCTGTTTATGACCTTCAGTCACCTGGTAAAGATCCCCCTGTTTGCCGCCTTTGGTGTCTCACTGTGGGCTTGCTGGACAGTGGTGTGTGCCATGGTGGTGGGGTCGGTCATTGGCTCATGGCTCGGTACCCGCATCCGCTGGCGGGTCAATAATGAGCGGTTGCTGTTGCTGATCAAGTGCCTGCTGACGGCACTGGCGCTCAATATGATCATCGAAACAGTGCTGGATTAGCCAGGGGTATAGCCGGCTTTGCTCTTGCGTTGATGTTGCAGCCACAGCAGGGGGGCAGTAATGAGCAATATGCCCAGGGCGTAAGCCATTTTCCAGCCCAGCCCCCAGATCAGCATCAGACAGAACAGGCAGCCGAGCGTCGTGAGCCAGTGGTACCTTGCCGGCAGCAGGCGATACGCTGACAGCATGGCGGCAAGGTAGATGATGACAAAAACGCCGTTCACCCAGGATACCAGGTCTTCCAGATCCTGCTGGGTCTGGTTGGTGATGACCAATATGGTGGCCACGACCAGTAACAGAGTGACCAACGCCCGTTCAGAGACACCGTGGCGGTTGTGTTTGCTGAACCAGACCGGCAGCACGCCCTCTTGGGCAAAGCTCAGGGCCAGGCGGATCAGACTGGCGGCGTAAACATTCACCGCAGCGATACCACCGGCCAGCCCGAGCAGGCCGATAATCTGTGCACCTGCTCCACCCAGCAGGCGGTCAAACACGCCCACCATGGCCAGGGGGGCGCTGGTGGGGACAGTAAGAATCAGCCAGGTACAGCCCAGGTAAATAGCGCCCACCAGTATCACACCAATCATAATGGCCGGTTTCAGGTCTTTGTCTGGCTGGCGAAAATCCGCAGCCAGGTGGGACATGGTCTCAATACCGAGAAAGCTCCAGAAGGCGAGCCCGGCGGCGGGTAATATGGTGCTACCGGATACGTCTGTCAGCAGGAGGGGTATATCGAGCAGGGCGCGGGCGCCCAGCATCAGCGCCAGGACAGCCAGCATGCTCAGGGTCAGCCCCAGTTGCAGCGTGGCAGAGATATGAATGCCCCGGCAGTTCAGCGCGTACAGCAACACCAGGAAGGACGATTGAATAACCAGCGCCATGGAGTGCGGAACGGCAAACAGGGCATCAATAAACTGGTAAGTAATCAGAATGGCTGCAGGTGTACCCAGGGGAACCGCTAGCAAAAAGATAATACCAACACTGCGGCCGGCCACAGGGCCAAAGGCTTTCTCGACAAAATAGGCCGGCCCGGCGGCGTGGGGAAACCGACTGGACAGGCTAGCAAACACCAGTGCCACGGGGAGAATGCAGAGTGTCAGCAGGCCCCAGGCCCAGAGGGCGCCGGAGCCGGCCATGTTGATGGTCAGCTGGGGCAAAATAAAGACGCTGGTCCCCAGCAGAGTCGTCACCAGCAGGCCAACACCTTGCCAGCGACCAATTCCTGATGATGTTGGCTGCACTGATATTAATCTCAATTGGTGGTTTATAGAGTTGTGTTACTATACATGGCGATCAGGGCGGGAGAAAAAAATGGCTGTTGAATCTCCGGTTCCTCGTTTACATCCATGTAATGATTTGGACAATTTTTTCTGGTGAAAGTTCTTCTGTTGGCCATGCTGCTCTCTACAGCATCGTTTGCTGTTGAAGTGACAGTCAATCCTGGCAAGTACTCTGATTACTATCACATTCCTTACCTGCTGGTTCCGGGTAAATACCAGGTCAATAATGCCTACGGGTTTAATGATGGCGGGCAGTTCGAAGTGCTGGTGCCCAAGGCGCACTTTCCGATCCCGGCGCCCAACTGCCGGAAAAATATCATTATCCGTATGCCCTGGTCAGAGCATGAGGCGACCAAAAAAGCGCTCTACGAAACGCTGTTGACCGCCACTGAGCCGATGCCCGTGATCCTGGAGCTGAACCCCTACGTCAAGGTGCTGCAGGAGCAGCCACTGTCTGTGCAGCTGACCTACTGCAACGTCTTTTTCCGCCATCGCAACGGTGACTACGTCAACCATCTCTGAACCTGGGTGAAAGCGTTGTCCAAGAAAGCGGCAGCAGCAGGAGATAGCATCGTCCTGGAGGCTGTCGCAAAAAGCCTAAAACCCTAAAAGCCTTGAACCACGAAGAACACGAAGGCCACGAAGGAAAAGAAAAGCTCCTCTTCGTGTTCTTCGTGGTTCCATTCTTTTCAGAGCCTTTT
>JAQFVO010000608.1 GCA_027942505.1 Endozoicomonas sp.
GGAGAGTGACATGCTCGATGAGATAATGCCTGGCCATAACCCGTCAGGCTGGGATGGTTACGAGCAAATCTTGCTCACTATGGTTGATCATATCAACAACAATAAACCACAACTGCTGGCTACTTTGCTGGCAACGTTTCCAGAAGCGGTTGACTTGCGGGTTTTATCCGAGCTCTTCGACGATTCCCCACTGCTGCATCTGGCGATCACCCGGGGCAGTCAGGAAATCGTCAACGTACTGCTGGCAGCGGGCGCCAACCCTGAACTGAAGAATGCGCGTGGCTATACATCGTTAGTCTGGGCTGCCATGATGCAGGAATGGGATATTGTTGACCGTCTGCTTCAGTGCGGAGTCAATCTCGCCTCGGCAACAAAACGCAACTATACCGCTCTCCATTTTGCCCTGCGCTCCAAACGGCCAGAGTTAGCCGCCAGACTCATCAGGCTTGGTGCCCCGGTCAACGTCATCAGTGCTGATAATCAATCACCACTATCCGAGGCCATAGATAATCACGACGCCAGTATGGTGAGACTGTTGTTAAATCACGGAATCCAGCTCAGTTCTGGATGTGGGGTGTCAGGTTATCTGGGGACGGCAGTTAATGAAAAAGACAAGGGGATCGTTCTCCAATTGATTAAGGCAGGCATCGACCCGGATGGTGATTTTGCTGCCCCCGGTGGCAGGATAGTGCCACTGACAGACATGATCAGGATGCCTCCGTTTGATCCAGATCCGAGTTCCGAAGAGCATCAAAAGCATGAAAAGAAGATCCTGGAGATCGCTCAGTTGCTGCTTAACGCTGGTGCCGACCCAAACTTGCCTCAATTCGATGATTTGACACCGTTTTGTGCTGCAGTATCGACAGGGCGTACGAACATTATTTCACTGCTGGTGGAGCACGGTGCCGTGCAACGGGTCAACCCCGAGACGCTCCGGTGCCGAGACAAATCCTGTCCGGAATGCCGTGACGAAACTCCTCATCGACCAGTCACTGGGCGGGCAGAAGAAGTAGCGACCATGGTCAGGTCCCTTGATCCGGTAATCCCATTACAGGTGCAATGCAGATTGTGTATCCGCAAAACTGTGGTCAGCTGTCGTAAGCAGGGTGAAAGCCTGATCAGTAACGTGCAAAAGCTGCCGTTGCCTCCCCTGGTAAAGAGTTACCTTTGTGACCTCAGTGAGGTCCGGCTCCAGGGCCCTCTCTGATGGATGACCATGGCCGGGTAAAATCAGTTGTCAGAGCATCTTCATGTTTAACTCATCTTCTGGCTGGGATGAGCGGTGGCGGTGATAACAGTAGCCCGCCACGATAGAGGCAGCGATAACTCCAACCGTGCTGGCGACAACGATTCCAGCGATGGCGGAGCCGCTTAACCCCGTGGCCAGCGGGACCGCCGTGGTGATCGCCAGCGGTTGCAGTGATACCGGCAACAGTGTCACGGTTCCCGCGGGCAGGGCTGGTGCGTCAGTCGGGGCGGTGGGCACTGGGGGGCAGGTGATCGACTGGACAGGGACGTCGGTGGGGGCGGGCGGTGCCTGGGTGCAGTTAGTGAGCCGGGTCGAGATATTGAGCGGGGGAGGGAGTGAGGGCCTGGTACAGTTCTCTGACAAATTGAGCGAGTTGATCCGGCAATCGGCCGAGACAAGGCCCGGACTGGCAAACGCACAAAAAGTCTTGTTGATGTCGTGAGGGACAGGCCCATCGTCGACCAGAGTCTGGTTTACCCGGGTATTGACCGTGATGGATTGGTCAGCACTCGCCGCTGATCCATCAAGCAGTGTGCCATGAACACTGGCCTTGCTGCGCCGGTCATGCACCTGCACGGTGTTGTTTACTGACCTGGTGTTGCGTAATAAATGGGTATCATCACTGTCTATGAACCCAGTGCAGACCCCGGCATGGGCCTGTGAGCCTTCGGTCACCGTCTGACAATGAACGCTGGTGATGTCCATCATCTTGCCATGAGGGTGCAGATAACCAACACCTGTTCCCGCACTGGACTTGATGCCTTTGGTATGGACCCGAATATGCAACGCATTGAAATATTGCAACTGCCCGTGCAGATATCCGGCAGCGCCGCCAGCATCTGCCTCTCTGCCGCTGGTACTGACGGTGCTATTGACGATGGTCATCTGGCGCAACTGGCCTCTGTCCACTCTGCCGGCACCGATGCCCGCCTTAGACTCCTGGCCGAGGGTTTCAACCTGAGAACAGGTGGCATCAAGAGTGTCCAGTTCACCGTAGAGTTCGCCACAGCCCAGGCCGGCAGAAGCCGAATCCCCAAGGGTTTTCACCCGGCTGTTGTCAATATCAATCCGTTTGGTCATGCCCCCACACACAGCGGCGATAACCCCCGCCGGGGCGTAGTCGACTTGAGTCTCAACGGTGGCATTGCGCACCACAATATCGGCAATCTGGTCGTGTATGCCGTTGCGCTGGCCGACCACTATTCCGGCCGGGCCCCGGTTGATGACCTGGCTGTTGGTTATCCGCAGATTCTGGATCAGGCTACCACCGTACATGGAGCAGGCTGCCACGGCAGCGTGCCGCTCATTGACGTTGATCCGGGCGTCGGTCAGGTGCAGGTCTTTCAGGGTGCCGCCCAACCGTCTGAACAGGCAGCCATGCTGATTTCGGATCACATGGTTCTGGCCGTCGTAATGACCGTCGAACACGATGTCGGGATTACTATTAAGCTTGGAACCGTTCAGATCACGGGTCTGGATATAAAAGGCATCAGGTGGAAAACTGGCATTGCGTCCGATGCTGTTCAACGTTTCCTCGTTGTTGACCTCAATGGGCAGCCAGATACTGCCACACACAGGCCTCAGCGGCATCGATAAACACGTCGGGCGAGTGTCGGTGTGGGGTATCGGCGAGCAGTCGGTAGTGACAAAACGCGGGTCCGCGTGACAGCACAGACCGGGTAAGTCAGGGGGATTCAACGTTTGCAATTTGCCGTTGATTCGGCTGTTCAGTGAGGCGGTACCTTGTGCCGTGCCTCCTTCATCGCCCGATTCCAGACCGGCAGTACCGCCACCGTTGCGGGCTTGACACCCTACACTGATCAGGTTGTTGATCTGGCCAGCATTAGAGCCGGCACCGACACCCGTAGGAACACGGTTGGCTGTGACCGAGCAATTGAATAATGTCATCCGGTCGGCCCTGCCAGAATTCAGGTAGCCCAACCCGATACCGGCATAGGCATTGCCCAGGGTTTCCACGCTACTGTCCACGGCAACCAGGTTATCGACGCGGTTCCGTTCGCCCCCGCGTCCAGCGCCTAGCTGTCCTGCCCCGATACCAGCAAAGCTCCTTCTCTCTCTGGTTTTGACTCTACACCCGGCCACCGTCATCTGTTTCAAGTCTCCTACCGCTATGCCGGCAACGATACCGGCCATAGCCTCCTCATCATCAGTAAAAACCTCGCATCGTCCAGCGCCGAATTGCTCGATACTACCGCGCTCCATCCGTCCTGCACCAATGCCGGCATGAGAGCGCGCCTGATGGGTGTGAACCTGACTCTGCTCCACGGCCAGCCGTTTAATGTGGCCTTCCAGTCGGCCGGCAACAATGCCGGTGGGTGAGTCCGTTTTACGGCCTTCAGCCCGACAACGGGTGATATTGGCGTCTTGCACCCAGCCATCAATCCTGCCACCGAGCACCCCGGCTGCCGTGTAGCTTGAGTAGCTCTCAACTGTGCAGTTGCGCAGATCAATCCCGCTGATCAGGGCGTCTTTTTTTTGATGTCCAACGAGGGTGCCTACGGCAGCCAGATTGTCATAGTCGCCACCCCCCTGGCTCCACACTCTGGCGTTCGCCATCTGAATATCACGGGCAGTGGCATACGATTCCATGGTACAGGCCAATGCCGCCTCCACGCAGCGGTCGTAATCAATGGCGACATCAACAAGACGCAGGTTGTGTACCACGCCGTGACGCTCGATTGCGCTGAACAGGCACGCCTTCAGGCCACTGATGGTGTGGCAGCCACCGTCATAGTGACCGGCAAAAGCAGGGCCGGGCACGTTGCTGTCATGATGGAAGCTGCGCTCTTGAATGTAGTAGCCATCTGTCGGGTATCCTTCCTCCCCGATCTTGCCAAGTGTGGCACCGTCTGAAACCGGAATTGGGTTTTGTGCTGAGCCTGGCATGCCCAATGGTGGCACGGCCGCGGCGCAGGGCAAGTTATCCAGGACCACCAGAGTCAGGGCAGCTGCCGCTGGTCCGGTCAGGTTGGGGGGAGGGCGTTTCCCCTTTTTATCCGCCAGTACGCCATCCAGTTCTTCAGCCAGCGACACAGTGGAACAGAGGGTAGCGACCGCCTCACTGACCATGCGGACCGAAGGCACCCAGCAGGTAAGCACATTGCTGGCCAGCTTGATCTTGCTGGCAACATCGCCTGCCTTCCAGTACCCGGTATCCGGATCGGCAGGACTGGCCATGGCCGGTGGCACTACTGTGGACGATTGTCGTTGTGTTTCGTAGCGGGGTGAGAGCGAGGCGAAGAATACGTTAATGGTCGGCAATACTGTCACAGACAGACTGCCCCAGGTACTGGCAGGGCCGTTGACTGGCGTGGGACAAAATGCAGGGACACCAATGGTTGCTGATGACTGCGGGTGAGCATTAGGCAATTGCACAGATTCCTCCGGGGCCAGCTTGGCCGAACTGTTTTGACTGTGAAATGGAGGTACAGGGCAATGGCTTCATGCTTCAGTGAAGACGACACTGGATCACTGCTACCTGGCATTTGGAATCTGTTAGTCAAGGGTTGTCAGGCATCTGAGTCTGCTGCCCAGACCCACGGAAAGAATAGCTGTGATGGTGACGTTGTCCTGTGCTGATGTAAGAACATTTTTTACCATGAGCGATCTGCGAGTCATGCCAGAGATTGACCAGGTTGTCGTAAAGCCTGGCCCACTCGGTTTGTTTCTTAGTCAGAATGTCCATGATGATGGTTTGTTACCCTCTGTCATGAAATCTTTAGGCACAGAGTCAATGAGGGGCAGAGTAAAAGCTTTTTCTCTTCTCCGTGTCTCTGTGCCTCCGTGGCCATTTTCTTTCACGGCAAAGAGCACAAAGAAGAGATTTTCTATTCCTTCGTGCTCTTAGTGTCCTTCGTGGTTCCATCTTTAACTTCCCGAAGCGGGGAGTAGGCGCTAAAGAATGGCCACTTCCCGAACCCTTCACAACATCCTTGACGTCGGGAATGAGCTGTGGGAAGTTGAGCCCACCGGATGATGGAGAGTGGGAAGCGCCGAGAGGGAGTGTCAGAGTCTGGTTTCTCGTTCGGATGTATCAGTGCTCTCAG
>JAQFVO010000614.1 GCA_027942505.1 Endozoicomonas sp.
ACCAGTCGTACTGAGTCGCTCTCCGCGACAGCCAATATCTTTGTCGGGCAGACTGAAGCACCTCTGGTGGTCAGACCGTACATCTCGCGCATGACTAACTCTGAGCTGTTTGCCGTAATGGTCGGTGGTCTGGCATCGGTGGCTGGTTCCGTACTGGCCGGTTACGCGGCCATGGGTGTTGAACTGAAATACCTGATCGCTGCCAGCTTTATGGCCGCTCCTGGTGGCCTGCTGATGGCCAAGATGATCAAGCCAGAAACCGAGACACCAGACGACTCTGAACTGAGCGATGAAGACGACGCTGACAAGCCAGCCAACGTCATTGATGCCGCTGCCTCAGGTGCGTCTTCCGGTATGAAACTGGCCGCAAACGTCGGTGCCATGCTGTTGGCGTTTATCGCTCTGATCGCTATGGTTAATGGTCTGATGGGCTGGGTTGGTGGTTTCTTTGACCGCCCCGACCTGAGTCTGGAGCTGGTACTGGGCTACCTGTTTAGCCCGCTGGCCTTCCTGATCGGCGTGCCGATGGATGAGATTGTCACTGCGGGTAGCTTTATCGGTCAGAAGCTGGTGGTCAACGAGTTCGTGGCTTACATGGATTTTGTCAACTATCTGACCCCGGAAGCGGCAACGGCTGCCAATGTTGAGATGCTGTCAGAGCGCACGCAGATCATCATTACCTTTGCCCTGTGCGGTTTTGCCAACCTGTCGTCCATTGCTATTTTACTTGGTGGTCTTGGTGTTATGGCGCCGAACCGTCGTCAGGACATTGCCCGCATGGGTATCAAGGCGGTGGCCGCCGGTACCTTGTCTAACCTGATGAGCGCAACCATCGCCGGTTTGATGCTCGCTTTGTAACACTCTTCCCTCGCTGGTCACGCACTTGCGTGGCCAGTCCTGTCACTACTGCACTAACACTTTTGGCCCCGCGGCCGAATGATTGAGGAAATCATCTGAATTTCCACCTTCTGTGAGTGTAAGGATGAACCTGACAACAAGGATTT
>JAQFVO010000640.1 GCA_027942505.1 Endozoicomonas sp.
AGGTGTCATTTAACTCCAGAAAGTCGAGCACATAAGGGTCTTTCAGAACCATGGCTTCACCGATTGCGCCTTTATCCCTTAGTTGCTCAAGCTCAGCGGCGATCGTCTTCTCCGGCTTTCGGGACAGCATTGTTCGCTCGTAGCTGAGCGCCGATCTGTAGGGTACGGGTTGACCAGCCTTCCCGGGCTGCCATCAAAGTGTAAAATTCCCGTTTCAGCTCATCATCGATATAAATCAGCGATTTAAGATGAGTCCAGCTCAATTCTCTGCAGTGCGGAGAGTTTTTCCAGCACAGGGAAGGTTTCTGCAAAACGGCAGCAATGGAGCAGCTGCTTTACCCCCCAGCCTTTGCCAAAAGCGGCGGTGAGTTGCTTCGAGAGATTGGCCACTACCTGTTTGCCATAATCGGCCCGTTCGCCCTTGAGCACTTCGGTATTGATACGCTCGCCAGTAGAGCAGGGTCAGTTGAGCGTTGACCGCTACGGCTGCCCGCTGTCTGGCTGAGGTGATCAGGCTTTTGATCTCACCAAATAGCCCGGGGCTGGCTCGGGTGTTGTCATGCAGTGGCCTCGACCAGGGTGGGATGGTGATGTGAGTGTAGTGGGGGCAGCCAGTCGCGGACGTCGATTTTGCCGGTTACAGCGCCAGAGATCAGGGCAGTAACCAGGAGACTAACGGTAAGCACTGGCCAATTGAGCGGTTGATCTGCCTGGGGGTACGCCAGGCTTGCTGTGCAGTATGGTTTTAGCCCTTTCAGGCAAGCGCAAAAACTGTTCGCTGATGTAACCCAGCCATATTTCAGCCATTTCACGCTTATGTCTGTCCATCAGGCGATTACTGGATACAAAGTATTGGTATTCTGTGATTTCACCCTGAGCCTGCAACTGGGCAAGTTGCTCCAGCTCGGAACAATCCTGGTCACTTTTCTGGTCGATCAGCTGTCGCAACTGATGGTTTTTTCTCAGAAACAGATATTCCTTTTCAACGGTAATGAGGTTTTGGACGAAACTGAAAAAGGCATCCACATTACTCAGTTTATTCAGGAACACCTCCTGAAACTGATAAAATACGGTCGAGTCCGGGGTAAAAACACGGTAGCGGAATGGGCAGTCCTCGAAACGAGGAGGAGGAGCCAGGAACTCGCACACACCAGCCTTATACAGAATTCTTTTGTACAGGACATAGATCGAAGCGGCATCAGAGAGTCCCACCAGAAGCCCGCTATCAAACAGCCACTTCGAGCCGGGCACGTTTA
>JAQFVO010000714.1 GCA_027942505.1 Endozoicomonas sp.
TTACGACGCAGCCATGGCAGGCAATCTGAGCTGTTTGCAGATGTTGATCGATGCCAAAGCGAACCTCGATATCCCGGCAGCTGGTGTTACTGCTTGGCAAATAGCCGAAAAAAATGGACATACTGAGTGCGCACGACTACTAAAGGAGGCCAAGGAGGCTGGAGCAGTAACGATCATTTGACCAAGGCGACAAGGAAACTGCTGGACCAGAAGTTGACTGTACGGACACGTGAGGTGATCGAGCTGATGACCCACCTGGTGTTTGACCCGGTCAAAGAGCGGTTGCCCCTGACCCTCTCCATTTACGATCCGGCCTGCGGTTCCGGCGGTATGCTCACCGAGTCGCAGAATTTTATTGATGAAAAATACCCGGCAGAGGGCTACCAGCGGGATATCCACCTATACGGCAAAGAGATCAATGATGAGACCTACGCCATCTGCAAGTCGGACATGATGATCAAGGGCAATAACCCGGAGCATATTCGGGTGGGCTCCACGCTCTCTACCGATGAGTTTGCCCGGGAGCGGTTTGATTTTATGCTCTCCAATCCTCCTTACGGCAAAAGCTGGGCCGGTGAGCAGAAGTACATCAAGGACGGCTCCGAAGTGATCGACAGTCGCTTTCGGGTCCGCCTGACGGATTATTGAGGCAATGGCGAAGTGCAGGATGCCGCCCCCCGGTCCAGCGACGGGCAGCTGCTGTTCCTGATGGAGATGGTCAACAAAATGAAGGAGACCGATGCAGGCTCCCGTATTGCTTCGGTACACAACGGCTCCAGCCTGTTTACCGGCGATGCGGGCAGCGGGGAAAGCAATATCCGCAGGCATATCATCGAAAATGACTGGCTGGAAGCCATTGTGCAGCAGACGTTTACTGATTTCAACCAGTTTAGAACGCGTGTAGACCAGCACCTGAAAACGGCAAAGCTGCGTCTGGGGGCCAGTGAGAAAAATGCCATCCTCAATGCCGTCAGCTGGTATGACCCGCAGGCGGAGAAGGTGATTCGCAAAACCGAGAAACTCAGTGGCGAGAAGCTGGAAAAACTGCTGAAGCATTTGGGGTGTACGGAGTCGCAACTGGGGGACTTTGGTTACTATCCCACGGATAAGGCCGGTGAGTACCTGACCTATGAGCCGTGCAGCGACCTGCGGGACAGTGAATCCATTCCCCTGAAGGACCATATTCACCGTTATTTTGTGGCGGAGGTGAAGCCCCATATCGCGGAGGCGTGGATCAACCTGGACTCTACCAAAATCGGCTATGAGATCAGCTTTAACAAGTACTTTTACCGGCATAAGCCGTTGCGTTCTATGGAAGCGGTGGCGGCGGATATTGTGGCGCTGGAGCAGCAGGCGGAGGGGTTGATTGCCGACATCTTGGGGCTGGATATTGCTGAGGTATCGGGGGTGGAGCATGGATAAGGTGTTGGCGGTTATGCCTCGGTATGAGGCTTATAAGGATTCTGGGGTTGAGTGGTTGGGGGGAAGTACCCGAACACTGGCAATTAATGAGAGCTAAATATCGTTTTATTCTGCCAAGAGGTCACGATTTATCTTCGGATCAAATGATTGATGGAGAATATGAGGTTTATGGATCAAATGGGCCAATTGGGACGCATAATAAATACACAACAGTGGGCCCGGGAGTAACGGTTGGTCGTAGCGGGAGTGTCGGTGAAGTTAATTATGTGCCTCATAATTTTTGGGCGCATAATACTTCTCTTTATGTGAAAAATTTTCTGAATGCTCCTCAAAAATATGTTTATTATCTCCTGCTCGCATTAGATCCTAAAAGGCTAAGCGAAGGCTCTGCTGTTAGTACACTTGATCGAAATAATATCCACTCTGAAGTTATTGCAACTCCCCCTAACCAGGAAGCGATACGTATTGCCAAGTATCTTGATGGTAAAACAACCCTGATATCCCAAACCATCGAGGTCAAAGAAAAACAGATCGCCCTGCTAAAAGAGCGCAAGCAGATACTGATTCAGAATGCGGTGACCCGTGGCCTTGATCCAGCGGTGCCGATGAAGAATTCCGGTGTTGACTGGATTGGCGAGATTCCGGCGCATTGGGCCGTAGTTGCCAATCGTAGCCTCTTCAGCGAACGGGTTGAGCCGGGCTCAGAAAATTTACCTTTGTTGATGGTCTCCATTCACTCCGGTGTATCCGATGAAGAGATATCGGAAGAAGAAAACGTCCGGGGACGAGTAAAAATTGAAGATAAGTCAAAGTATTTAATCACTCTGGAAGCGGGAC
>JAQFVO010000725.1 GCA_027942505.1 Endozoicomonas sp.
AAAACTCTGCAGCAGGAGAACGGATCTGTCATCAGGAGTATGAAGCCAACTCGCTTCCAACAGTTAAACATTTTATCAGGTGAAAGTACTGTGGATATTCAAGCAAGTCGATCCCCTTTGGTCATGCGTCACAAGTCCCGTAGGTCTCACAGAAAATCTGCGAAAGTAAAAGGCTCAAAAAATAGATCAAGCTCTAAATGCTTTACAGGAAGAGATGTTAAACATCAAGCAGCAGCCTCTTCTCAAGGCCGGATGCCACCCCCATCAGAACAAACGTCACAAATCCCTGTCCGGAAAACGCCCAGGCATCCGGCTTTATTGTTATCGCCAAAGGAGTTAGCCGATGAAATCCGGCTGGAGATCAAAAGAGAGTTAAAAGCATGTGCGACCTTACCGGTATTTTATGTTGGCGTCGGCTGTGAAGTGGCCCGTTTAACCAAGGCAGCAAAACAGCGGATGTATGATGACGGCCTCTCTACTGATGATGTGAAAAACGCTATCCAACTCACCTCTGGTAAGTGTGGACTTAATCAAGCAAGTCAGTATCTTTTTGATCGTTTTTATTTTGTTGCTAATCACAAGGTGATTGATCATCTAAGGGCATTTGCTTATGACGATTTATCTAGTCAATCAGTTTTTAAGCCGGGTATTGATGTGTTTGAGTGTTTCTGTGAAATAAAAAAACGATGGGTACCTGCTCTGGCACGAAGAAGTCTGCGTGACTTTCCTGAACCATTAGTTGACCGCAGATACTTGAGTATAAAAGATGATAGGTATATTGAAGGAAATGGGGATGGAATATCTGTGACAGTGGATAAAGAAAAATATTTGGCCGATAAAGTTGCTGAGTGTTTGACCAGAACTCTCAGTGTTTTTTGCCACACCCTGCACAGTTCTCAAACTGACAGGGAAAAAGTCACCTTTCTAAGTAATTTGATCAATATGGAAACGTCGGTCTCTTCTACGAAAGATGATTCGATGGGGTGTGGAATAGTGGCGAAAGAAAAACGGCTTTCGGCAGCTGAGTATCTGGCACAGATTCGTTACGCTCAAGAAGGTTGTGAATGCCAGTGTGATAATAGTACTCGATAAAATAAGGTGTTATTTTTACGACAATTTTAGAGTACGGTAGTCAGGAATATAGTGAACTGTTAAAGGCTGCCAAACCCACTCGCCCGGCAGATTTTTACTGTCAGGCCAAAGCTGCCCCTACATCTCTGTTACGCTCCGTCACAACGGAGGTGGTGAAAGTACTGGAAAAACTGGTGAATGTGGAAAAGAGTGAACTGGATTCGGTAACGCCGGATTATTTGGGTGAGGCGCTGCCGGCCGGTTAAGTGCGGGAAGGAGGATCTTGCTGAGCTTGCCAGCAGCTACGTTAAACGACTCTTTCTGGATGACTTTCTGAATGAACTGCTGTCAACTGAACCATTTTCGGAGAATTTGCTCGCAGTACGATACGTTACAACAAACAAAAATCAGGAAACGGCACAGTTGGCAGAAAAAGGCTCCCGAGCTGAACCAGTCGCTGAGATGTCTCTCAAGAGATTAAGAGACTGCTCGAACTGTATCTGGTCGACACAGACCGGGCAGACCCCATCAGTTAATGCCAGAGAGCGGCTCCTTCACTCCTCCTCATCGCGCACACCCTGTTGAGCCTGAGTATCGACCATCTGGGCTGCTTGCAGAACATCCTCAACATGCCCCTTGATGCGAACCTTGCGCCACTCATGCTGGAGTATGCCATTACTGTCAATCAGGAATGTGCTGCGCTCAACGCCCATGTACTCTTTGCCGTACATCTGTTTGAGCTTGATCACATCAAACAGCTGACACAGGGTTTCGCCCTGGTCAGAGATCAGCTCGAAGGGAAACTCATGTTTTGCCCGAAAGTTATCGTGGGCTTTCATGCCGTCTTTGGACACGCCAAAGACCAGCGTGTCAGACGCCTGGAACTGGTCGTACAGATCTCTGAAAGCCTGGCCTTCGCTGGTGCAACCGGGGGTGTTGTCTTTGGGGTAGAAGAACAGCACCACCTTGCGACCTTTGAGCTCGGAGAGTTTGACGGTGGTATTGTTGGTTGCCAGCGCGGTGAAATCGGGAACGGGTTGACCCAAGGTTACGCTCATGTTTTATCCTTAATCGCTTTCATTTAGTCATTATTAAGTCGAAGATAGTGTAAACCATCATGAAAAAAACAGGCTGGGTAATTATGTGCCTGAAGCTGTTTGCCAGCCTCGAAAGTAACCTGTTGTACCGCGTCAGTACAGGCGACAAGAAATTACTGTCGTTTGGCGAGGTAATCTGCCAGGTTAACTACATGACACTTGTTGTCTTTTGGTTTGTCGTCAATGGCCGAGTCAAACAGCGCAAAGCTGAATTGATAATTAAGCGCTTCATTGAAGTAGGACTGAAACTCCAGCAGAAGATCCTCTTTATTATTCTTCAGTTCTGTATGCTCATAGGCATTTTTCATCATGGAGGCGATGTACGTAGCAGCAGCGTCAAGCATTGAATAGGCGATCAGAGGGTGCTTAAGCTCTTCCTCTGTCGTGGGGACTTCCTCTGCCAGATCGTTAGCCAGCTCAACAAGGCTGTTGCGAAGATGTTCGCTAATGGTCTCAATATCGTCCACAACATATTCTCTGTATTGTTAAAAAGTTTTTACTTTCTCAGACTCGTAAATTCACATTTAGTTCAATAGTTACTGTATCGACCCGGTGGGCGCTGATTGAACAAGGCTCACTCCCGCTCAGCTTTCGGTCTGGCTAGGGCGCCGCTGTGGCAAGCCATGACTGACTTGTGGTGACACCGCGCCACACTTGCTTTACTTGATTCTTTCATGGCGAAGGCTCGCCCTCTATGGGGCCGGGGAGTTCACTCCGGCCTTGTGCATATCAGGGGGCATGAGTAACATTACGCAGATTTTTGCCTTAGGAGTGAATTGATGATTACCGGTAGCCTGGTGGCGATAGTTACCCCTATGTCTGGCAATGGTGAGCCCGACTGGGAGAGTATGCATGCACTGGTTGAACATCACATTGACCAGGGAACTGACGGGATCGTCGTAGTAGGTACTACGGGCGAGTCCGCCACCCTGACCGCCAAGGAGCACGGTGAAGTCATCAAGCGTGTGGTGGATCAAGTCAATGGCCGGATTCCGGTCATCGCCGGCAGCGGCTCCAACTCCACCGCCGAGACCGTCTACCTCAGTGCTGAAGCTCGTGCCCTCGGCGTCGATGCCTGCCTGCTGGTGACACCTTATTACAACAAGCCAACCCAGGACGGGCTGTATCAGCACTATAAAACAGTGGCCGAGTCGGTGGCGATTCCTCAGATTCTCTACAATGTGCCCGGGCGCACAGGGGTGGATTTGTTACCAGAAACCGTCGCCCGCTTAAGTCAGCTGGACAACATTGTGGGCATCAAGGAGGCTACGGGCATTGTCGAGCGCGGTCGCCAGATTCGTGCACTGTGCGGTGACGGTTTTGCTATCTATTCTGGTGACGACGCTACGGGCATGGAGTTGATGCTTCAGGGTGCCAATGGCGTTGTCTCAGTGGTTAATAATGTGGCGCCGAAAATTATGCACGATCTGTGCGTGGCGGCCATGAGCGGCGATCGTCAACAGGCAGAAACGCTCAACGGCCGCATTGCTGCATTGAGCAGTGCGCTCTTCCTGGAGGCTAATCCGATTCCGGTAAAATGGGCGCTGCGGGAGATGGGGATGATTCAGGAAGGTATTCGCCTGCCGTTGACGCCCCTGTCCGAGTGTTATCACAACGATGTTAGACAGGCGCTGCAAGCGGCGGAGTTAATTTGATGGGTCAGGGAATCAGTGAGTTGGCAAGGCATACCCGTTGGTCAGTGATAATCAGCGCCCTGGTGCTGGTTGGTTGTGCCAGTCAGAACAGCATCCTGCGTGATCGGGCCGGGGATTACGCCCGGGAAGAGACCATGGCACCGCTCAAGTTGCCAGAGGGTACAGAGGCTCGTGAGCTGGGCGATATCCTGGTGATTCCGCCAGCAGCCCGGGCCGGGCAGACGCTGCCTCAGGATTTTCAGGTGCCCAAGCCGGGCCGGCGTCTGACGGCGGGTGGTAATCAATACGCTATAGAACGCAGCGGTGGTCAGCAGTGGTTGTCAACAACCCTGGCGCCTGAGCAAGCGTGGCTGGGTGTGACTGGCTATGCAAATGGGCTGGGTGTCGATAGTGCCGGCAGTAATCCCGAAAACGGGATTCTGACCACTCAGTGGTACAACTTTGACGCTGATGCAGAGCGCGGCGTTTTGGCCAGCACACTGGGCAAGCTGATTGGCGACGATCCCCGGGAAGATCGCTTTCGTTTTCAGCTAAGACCAGGGGCGTCCGGAGTGACTGACATTCATGTTGCTCACCAGGGCCGTTCACCCGAACAGCAGACCGTCCCCGATGGCTGGAACAATCTTGCTGAGCGCAGTGAACAAATTAACAGCTTTGTGCTGGGTGAACTGCTGGTTTTCCTGGCCGGCATTGAAGCTGATGGCAACACATCGACACCCGGTAAGGTCACGGCGCTGGTGGCTGAACCCGGAGTAGACGGTAACGGTAACCCGGTGCTGACCCTGCGTGGTCAGAACTATGCCCAGGTGTGGGATGCAGTTTCTGTTGCCCTGGGCAAAGCCGGGTTCAATGTGGTTGATCGTGACCGCTCCTCCGGGCTATTTTATCTTGAAGACAGTCCTGCCGGTCAGCAGGAGCCGGAAAAAACCGGAGGCTTCTGGTCAGGTCTGTTCGGCAGTGACAAAGACGAGGCGCCAACAGAAGGCCAGCGCAACACGGTAACCGTTCGGGTGAGCAGCTACCCGGAACTGGTGCAGCTGTCGGTTGAGAGAGATGCCAACACCTCGGCTCCGGCCCAGGTCAGCAGTCAGCTGCTGAAACTTATTCAGGACAATCTGCAATAAAACAGCCATTTTTAGTGCAACACCTTTTGAAGTGTGTGGAGACTTAATGAATTCATGGAGTGCTGATAGCTGGCGAAGTAAGCCCCTGCTGCAACTGCCCGACTACCCCGATCAGGCTAAGCTGCACCAGGTTGAGCGAGAGTTGGCAGGCATGCCCCCGCTGGTGTTTGCCGGTGAGGTCAATGAATTGAGACACCGCCTGGCAGACGCCACTGCTGGTCGGGCCTTTCTGCTGCAAGGCGGTGACTGCGCCGAAAGCTTTCGGGAATTCTCTGCTGACAATATCCGCGACACCTTCAAAGTCATGATGCAGATGGCCGTGGTGCTTACCTTTGGCGCGGCCTGTCAGGTGATCAAAGTAGGTCGCCTGGCCGGCCAGTTTGCCAAGCCCAGAACCACAGAGACTGAGACTATTGAAGGGGTAGAGCTACCCATCTACCGCGGGGATATCATCAACGGTATCGAGTTTACCAAGGCTTCGCGGGTGCCTGATCCCCAGCGTATGTTACAGGCCTACAATCAGGCGGCGGCAACCCTCAACCTGTTACGTGCCTTTGCCCAGGGCGGGCTCGCCTCACTGGAACAGGTACACGCATGGAATCTGGATTTTATCTCCAGCAGTTCCCAGTCTGACCAGTACCGTCACATGGCAGACCGGATCGATGAGGCCCTGGCCTTTATGGAGGCCTGTGGCATCTTCGCCGAACACTCGGCCACCATTCGTGAAACGGCTTTTTACACCTCTCACGAAGCATTGTTATTGCCATACGAACAGGCACTGACGCGGCGCGACAGCCTGTCAGGAAACTGGTATGACTGCTCGGCCCACATGCTCTGGGTGGGCGATCGCACCCGACAACTGGATGGTGGCCATGTAGAGTTTGTGCGTGGTGTGCAAAACCCCATTGGCCTCAAGGCAGGCCCAACCCTGGCTGCTGATGACTTGATTCAACTGATAGATCGCATAAACCCGCACAACTTAGCCGGCAAACTAAACGTCATCGTTCGTATGGGGGCTGACCGTGTAGAGCAATATCTGCCGCCGCTGCTCCGAGCGGTCAAAAGGGAAGGACGCCATGTGCTGTGGAGTTGTGATCCAATGCACGGTAATACCTATACAGCGGCCAACGGTTACAAAACCCGGGAAGTAGCAAAAATCCTGCAGGAAGTGGAACAGTTTTTTGCTGCCCACAACGCCGAAGGCACCTACGCCGGAGGTGTTCATTTCGAGATGACCGGTCAGAACGTCACCGAGTGCCTCGGTGGTGCCAGCGCAGTGACCGAAGACCACCTGGGCAATCGCTACCACACTCACTGTGACCCGCGCCTGAACGCCGACCAGGCCCTTGAACTGGCATTTTTGATTGCAGAAACATTGAAAAAATGTCGTAAGTTAAGCAGTGCATAATAAGCGAGGGCAGATATGCAGCACCGCATTGAAATTATTCTTGGCGATATAACCATGCTGGCGGCAGACGCCATTGTCAATGCGGCCAACAGCAGCTTGTTGGGTGGTGGTGGCGTGGATGGAGCCATCCATCGGGCCGCCGGCCCTGAGCTGCTGGCTGCCTGTCGTGCGCTGGCCGGCTGCCCGACCGGTGACGTGCGGGTGACACCGGCATTTCGCCTGCCGGCACGGTACGTCTTTCACACCGTAGGCCCTGTCTGGCAGGGTGGTACTGCCGGTGAGCCTGAGTTATTGCGCAGCTGTTATCGCCAATCTCTGGCACAGGCTGAAAAGAGACAATTGTCGTCCATATCTTTTCCGGCCATTAGCTGTGGAGTTTACGGTTATCCTCATGAGGATGCAGCCACCATTGCCATAGATGAAACGTGTCGTTGGTTTGATAAACATGCATGGCCTGAAAAAGTACTTTTTGTTCTCTTTGATCAGCCCATGACCAGTATTTACCAGCAACTGCTGGGGCAATAAAACTTCGACTTAGTTGACTTTTTTCTCAAAAACAATATGATGTGCGCCGTCTGACGGGGTATAGCGCAGTCTGGTAGCGCGCCTGCTTTGGGAGCAGGATGTCGGGAGTTCGAATCTCTCTACCCCGACC
>JAQFVO010000802.1 GCA_027942505.1 Endozoicomonas sp.
GAATGTAATTGACTTTTGAGTCAATTATCAAATAGAGAGAGCACCCTACGCTTATCCCTCCATTACCAGTGGCCGCCCTTCGTGGTTCCATCGCTGACCGGAGAAAGCAGGCGCTTAATATCCACCCTGAGAAGCGGAATATAATATCCTGACGAAACAACTACCGACCTCGATTGCACACTACTGGATCCAGCTAACAATCACCCACGAAAATCCAACTAATTACCGCAAAACAGCCTACCAAATGACTGGATAGATCCTGCAACCTCTTCTACCTGAGATATAAGCCATTCCGATAAACTAGTATCAGGCTCTTGTTCTAACAGCTCTTTTATTTCCGGAATAGACAGATAGTGATGAATCCCCATAGTTTCAACTTTAACGGTCCAGGCATTAAGGGCTTTTTCAAATTCAGCTGAAGGTACAGGCGTTTTCTCGATTTTTTTAAGCATTACCCTGTTACAGTGGCAAAAAGCTTGTAAAAAAAGCCGGTTTTCTTCACTTAGTTGAGACGCTTCTGTGCTGAGGGCCGACAGTGCTGATTCAATAATCTCAATGTTTTTGTTCAGGCTATGACGAACGTAGGAAAAATTCTCCTCTTCCGCTACTTCCGGGAAGGAACGGAAAGCATTCACCAGACACATCAGGAGGAAGTAATTACGAAAATTACCGTAAGAAACCTGTGAATCGTGTGTTACGCAAAAATGGTCATAGAGCGGCTTGAAAAGGTTTCGGCCTCCTAGACATAAGCTCTCCATGCTCATCCATTCAACCAGTGAAGGGCGACAAAGCATATTCTCTTCGTTTAAGTGCAATCTCGTGGGTATTTTCTCATGCATATCTGCGCCGTACTTGAGGAGAAGACCTATCACCTCCGGAGAAGAACGTCCGAAACCTACTAAAAGGGCTTTTGCCAGGGGAGAGCATTGGCAAAGGTTGCCCGGGTCAGGGTTACGGGTACTGACACCATATTCCAGCAGCAATTTTAGCGCTTTTACGTCGCACCTTGATACAGCGAGCCAAACCGGACTCAACATGAGTGTGGGTAAAGTGCTCTCATACCGCTGGACTGGCTTCGCCTCTGGCACCGCCAACGTAAAAGGTACTAGAGGGTAGCTATGCACAAAGCAGCGGAATGCACAGTTCGGATCTGCCCGCAATTTTAACAGTGCTTCTATTGCTTCATGAGCACCCTGTTCAACAGCTAGAAAAATTGCCGTAGCGCCATTACCGATAGGTTTGTTCGGATCGAATTCACTCCATTCAGCCATTTTTTCGATAACTGCTACTTGATTATTCCGAGCAGCCATCATCAAGGCATGATATCTAAATTCTGAGTGAGGATTTTGGGCCGTCGGATCAGCCCCATGATTCATAAGGGCAGAAACGACCGATGCATACCCATGCCTGGCCGCATAAATGATCGGTGTATCGCAATCTTCGCTGTAGTCCAGGGGACTTTGTAGCCAGTTTTGTCGAGCCCCCTGGTCCATCTCAGCCAACAGATGAGACAGTTTTTC
>JAQFVO010000270.1 GCA_027942505.1 Endozoicomonas sp.
GGTGTGTTTCTGAAGTTGAGGGGTCGCTCGACAAATTTCACAGTCCAGGCGATAGAATGCTGACTCTTTGAGCTTCAGGTCCAGCCGTGCATCCTCCTTGAGCTGGGCAAAATTTGATCCATTGTCAACAATGAACGGTGGCTGGTAGTCATTCGCATTCTGTGAGTGTTGGCAATACAACTTTTGCTCGTCGACTTCAGGTACAGGAAAGACTGACCAACCAAATTGCTGATGCTATTTGGGAAAACCTGAACCCACTGGCCGTTTGCGTATACATCGACGCTCGCCATATGTGTATGGAATCCCGCGGCGTTAAGCAGTCATGCGGTTCTAGCACCGTAACAAAAGCCTTCCGCGGCGAAACTGCGGGTCGTTACTCCGGGGTTCAGCAGCTTTGGTCGACTGAAGGTTTGATGTGGCGGCTCAACTGCTCCAGCTTCAGCTGCAACATACTTTCCAGCCACTGCTGCAACTCAATTCCAAAACCCGTATCCAGACTATCTCGCAATACCTGTAGCGATTCTTCACGCCGTTGTTGCCAATCCTGCACACTACCCATTCTGCGGCGGCTCTATCCGATCCATCGCCTGACGCAACAACGTTGGCGCAATTCGATTTAAATGCTCAATCAGCCGGGTACCCATCTGCACCTGACCCTGTAACTGCTCTATTTGCTGCTGCATCTGCTGACGCTCGTCAAACTGCTGTGGCGATAACAAAATCTCTGAATCCAGCAAATCACGCACCTTGAACACTTCTTCCAGCAACTTGCGCACGTCGATATACGGCAAAAACGCTGGCTGCATCAACATCGGCAACATCTGATCCAGCTGCTGTGAACGCAACTCTTTCGCCACCAGTGAACTGGACCCCTTGGCCACCACTTCATAATCACCCTTGATGCTCGAATCCGGGTTCAACTGCATGTTCCACAAGTAAAACGCCCGAATTACCGGCCGGGTAATTCCCAAATCAAACGACATTACCTGCTCTTTAATATCCAGGTTCGCTGACCCCATCAGCATACTTAACCCGGACGCTGTGCGACCAGCACCACCGGCCTGTGCACCTTGCATGTACGCTGGCAACGTATTTTCATGAATCTGGTTTTCAAACGTCTGCTTTAACTGCAAAAATTCATTCAACCGACTCGACGTTTCTATCGCCCGTATCGCCGGCTGACGACTGTCACCACGACGAAACCAAACCCGGTTAGGATAAATATCACGAGTTCTCTCCCCCGGACGCAACAAATCGGTATTAACATCCCACTGCGCACCCACGGTATTACTGGCATTGTCCAGCATCGCCCGAACGGTGGCGTTCAGCGCCTCCTGATCATCGCGCATGATCGACGGCACACCATCTCCCCAAATAGACGTTTCATCCTTGTCATGGTAATACACTGAATAAGGATGCCGTATCCCCTTCAACGGCACTTCGCCAGAGCGTATACAAAAATCACCCAGCAACCAGCACACAACCCACTTGTCACTTGATAAACCCAAATCCCGCAACTGCGCATCATTCAACGTACCGTAGTACTCCAACACCTCATAACGATGATGCGTGCGATCCTGCTGACCATCATTACGCTCATCATCTGCATCAAGCTGTGTCTCCCACATCTGCAAATCAGCATCACCATCAGGAAACTCTGATACATACGACTGAATTAATTCACCATCAAACCCCGGCCGGTCAACCAGCGACAAAACCTGGCTGCGCGTCATCACATGACGTTGGAAACAATGCTCCATCTGAGACAAATCACGCGCCGATGAATCCGGGTACCAACTCCATACCGGCACAAACTCAACAAACGGCATCAACACCCTGTCAATCTGCATTTGCCATTGTCCATCCCCCGGCAACCATACCGGTTTGTCAACATACTGCGACAACGGACCCTTTAAAATACCAGTGCCGTACAAGTGCCCGGAATGCACTACCTGTCGACACATCTGCTTATACTGCAACTCGGACAACTGATCACTAATGACCAAACTCATACGATCACACCCAGCCTGAGCCGCCGACAAATGAATCAGCTGCAACGTGTTCGCATCAATTTCCGGTACAAATCCACCGACTTTCAATTGCTCTGCAACCTGTTCAACCGGTATTCCCTGCTCCGACGACAACCGCTGTGCTTCCTCCATAAACAACATATGCCACTGACTGGCCAGAAATGAAGACTTTCGATGCAACAAACTCACGATGTGACTCGTTGCCTCGATCCCATACTCTGTTAATGGCAATGTTTGCAGCATTCTGTTCTTCTGTAGTCAGACTGTAATCCCACTTTAAAGCAACTGTTGAACCGTTCCAAACACGAGTTACCGGGTCAGGATACTTGGTCCATGTTAAACAATCTCTCAAACGGAATAAAAGCCTAATTTAGTCGTGCTTCATCATCAATTACAAATATCATTTTCTTCATAAATAAATATGAAAAACCACAATCTACTTTGAGTTTGATTTAACAATTCTTAATTGAATAGTATATATAGAAGTCATTTAACAAGCTAATTTTGTCCGACGAACTTTCACGTTAGATATACATGTACAACATGTCAGTGCCACTCCATTTGTCTCATTTTC
>JAQFVO010000864.1 GCA_027942505.1 Endozoicomonas sp.
TGTTGCAGCCTCGGCAGACAAGATTTTTGAAAGCACCGACGCCAGCCGGGAAACGTAGTTTTTCCACCGCGCAGGCGCATAACTTTTGACTCTAATAAAATAATTCTGGTTGTTTCTATATGGATCCTTTAACTCAGGGAGTACTTGGTGCCAGCCTGCCGCTGAGCGTGGCGCGCAAGTCGCATCTGCGCACGGCAGGCCTGCTTGGCCTGCTATCTGGTATGGCACCCGATCTTGATGTGTTGATCTCATCCAGCACTGACCCCCTGTTATCCCTTGAGTATCACCGCCAGTTTACCCACTCACTGATTTTTATTCCGGTCGGTGGTCTGATTTGTGCCCTGATACTATATCTGCTTTTTGCCCGGCGTCGCTCACTGAGCTTTGGCGCCACTTACCTCTACTGCACCCTTGGGTATGCGACACACGCTTTACTGGACAGCTGCACAACGTATGGCACCCTGCTCCTCTGGCCTTTCAGCGATATGCGGGTGGCCTGGAATGTCATCTCTATTATTGATCCGGCCTATACCCTGATTATTCTGACGCTGGTACTACTATCGGTGAAAACCCAACGCCAGCTTTTTGCCCGGTTTGCCCTCGCCTGGGTGGTGTTGTACCCGTTATTTGGTCTGTATCAGCGAGATCGTGCCATTGAGCAGGGTTATCTCATCGCTGAGCAACGGGGGCATACACCGAGTCGCCTGATGGCCAGACCGTCCTATGGCAACCTGGTGCTTTGGCGGGTGATCTATGAGGCTGAGGACAGCTATTACGTTGACGGAGTCAGGGTTGGAGTGAACAACAAACACTTTTTGGGTTCTTCGGTACCAAAACTCATTACAGTCCGCGATATGCCCTGGCTTGACCCAAACTCACAGCAGGCAAAAGACATCCAGCGCTTCACCTGGTTTGCCAATGGTTATGTGGCCCTGGACCCGAACCAGAAAGATCGCATCATCGATCTTCGCTACTCGACACTGCCCAATAGTACAAAGCCTTTGTGGGGCATTCAGTTATCGCCGAATGCTGATCCGACGGCCCATGTCGATTATCGAATGACCCGGGATAACACAGCGGAAGTACGTCGTCAGTTTTTCACCATGCTGTTTGACTAACTGTTATGAGGTCGGGCCAGATATTCTGTAGATTGCATCTCCTGCAAGCGACTGAGGGTTCTTTGAAACTCAAAGCTTAAGGTACCAGATGGATAGAGCGCCTCTGGCGCCACCTCACTGGAGATAATCAGTTTGACGCCACGATCGTAAAACTCATCCACCA